>CAVBMN010000197.1:0-2051 GCA_963596515.1 bacterium | reverse complement strand
CAAGCACCTGATTAACCTTATCCATCCTGAGCGTCGGCTTTCCCTGCTCAAGCTGCCGCACGAAATTAAGACCCACGCCACATTTCAGGGCGAGGTCTTCCTGAGTCAATCCATACTCCTTCCGGAGGGATTTGAGTTTTGCAGACAATAGTGTCTTCATAATGATTACATTCTATCGGATGCAAATATAGCGAATTCTACGAAATTATATTATATCGAATATAAAAATATATCGACCATCCAAAATCACATTAGTTCGAATATAAATCATATCGTCAAATATATAGGATGACCAAATCTATTTCTCAAACAACGTTTGAAAAGATTTGTGGCAGACTGACATTTTGTCCATCCGAGCACAATGTGGACGATATTGCACATTTTTTGAAGAGTATCTTACTCCTGATAAGGATAATCTTGGGAGCGGATATTGCGCACGAAGGCTATCCTTGCGGTTATAAGGATGTTAAAGAAATGAAAAGGATTGGTTTTATCGCGATGCTTTTGTTCAGCGCGGTTTGTTTGAAGGCGCAGTCATTGACTGATTGCGAGAATGTTGTCAGAGAGACGGTGAACGCCATAAACAGTTATTCTTCAGAGGCTGTTCAGCCATACTTGTCATCGGATTTTGAGTGCTCCGGTCAGAAAGGCGATGTCGCCAATCTTGTGCTGAAAGCCACCATCGAAAAGTTCAAACAGTTGAATGACAGCGTCACAAAATATGAAAGGGTATCAGAGAGCCGGGACGGCAATACGCTGACGCTGGTATATTCGTTCACATATTCAAAAATTGGTGACAGAACTACAACTTTCGTGTTCAACGACGAGAGCAAGATCAAAAGTCTTGAATTGCTGAAGGTTACGACCAAGCAGCCTGATATGGGATTCAATTATGGAAAGCCTCAGGCCAAAGTGATCACTGTCCCGATAACATTGTCAAAGAATAATCTGATTGTCACCCAGGCCGTAATAAATGGGGAAAAACATAACTTCATCATCGACAGCGGCTGTCCTATACTTTATCTGAACAGCAAATATTTCAGTGGAAGTGATGACAATGGAACACGTGTCGGCACAGCGGAGGATGTCAACGGAAAAATCAGCGGTGGGCAGGATGTCATTTCCGTTGACTCCTTTGATTTCAACGGAATATGTGCGGACAGCATAAAGGTCATGATATCAGACTTGTCTCATCTGGAGAACGGCACTGAGGTTTACGGCCTTATAGGCTATGACGTGTACAGGGACTATGACCTGATGTTCGACTACAAGGGCAAGACGCTCACTCTGATTGATCCGGATTACACGGAGACCTTCCTGAAAGAGCACAGGTATAAATACGATGAGGTGCCTTTTGAAATGAGCAAGGGGATGCGCCATATTCCCATCATCAATGGTCAGATAGATACGGCCGGCCTCACATTTGCGATTGACTGCGGAGCTGGAGGCAATCTCCTTGACTTCAGACTGTGGGATAAATTCAAGAACAATCTAAGAAGAGTGAAGACGACCACCTTGAAAGGTGTCAGCAATGACGAGGGAACAGAGGTTCACGAGGGAAAATTGAAGGGTCTCAAAATCGGTGATAAAGTCTTCAGGAACACAAGGACAGTGTTCAATGACATCAGTCATCTCAATAGTGACAAGGACGAGAGAATCGACGGCCTTATCGGGTACGAGATTCTGTCAAGGCAGAAGACGGTTCTGTCCTACAGGAGCAGGAAACTCATTCTGATAAAGTAGGGAATCTAGCAAAGAACCCTGCTGCGTGGTGTGTAGGAAGGCATGAATCACGCACGAAACACACCAAGTTGATCGCTTTTATCTATAATTATTTAACAAAGATAATCGCGGCGCAATGACACCACGCGCCCGCACGTATGATAGCGCATCCATGCAGGCCATCAACGAGGAGTCATTGATATCCATAATTTCAGAAATGCGGGCAAGACTTTCCAGAGCCAAAGGGCGGAAAACAGGAGCGGACACGCCACGATCATTCTCATTCTCGAAGCTGGCCAGACGCAATTCAGCGGCATTGGCGAAAGCGT
>CAVBMN010000196.1:0-2088 GCA_963596515.1 bacterium | reverse complement strand
AGAATTGAAGAATATTATTAGAGGATGATCAGAATCTACTTTTGGTCATCCTTTTTTGATATATTGAGTATCCAGCAGCCATTTCCAGGTTGGAATCACTTCAATGGTTCCATACTTGTCGGTGATTCTGTCCTCCTCGTCATAAGTGAGAATCAAACGTCTGCTGCACGGCAAATGACCCGGTAACTTGCTTAGAGCCTCTGTCTCACGCTTTCTGGTCTCCTCATCAAGCAGAGAGTGGCTGACTTGAATGGCAAGTCCATCTTCAGGAATGTAGAAATCAACTTCGTAACCGGTTTTGTAAAAGAACACCCGCTCATTGTCTGGATCGTGCCCATAGATGCGGAACAACTGGAGAGCGACGAGGTTTTCCAGAAGCATTGTGTCTTTGTCTATGAGGAACAGGCCAAGGATGCCATTGTCAATGAAATAGTACTTGCAGTTGCTTTCCTTGTCCGCCAGACTTGTCGCATAGTTCCTGACTCGCAGTAGCAACCATGCCTCTTCGCAATATTCCACATACTTGATGGTTGTAGCGAGGCTGAGTTTTCCACCTACACTTGACAAAAGGTTGTTGACACGGTTATAAGAAATAGGACGGCACACACTTTCCGCCATTTTTCTGACAAGGACTCGGATTCCGGACACATTGGTGATCTTGTTCCGCGCGATGATGTCTCCCATATATATTTTCTGGTAAACACTGCTGAGATAGTCGCGCTTCGCCGGCATCAGAACCGATGCTGGCAAACCACCGTAACGTAAATATTCATCAAAACAACGAACAACCTTCGCGCGTCCTTCGGTTGAGACAATCTCGTTATCATCATAAGGAATTTGATGAACATCAAGATATTCCTTGAAACTGTAGGGGTAGACTTCCGCGGTCAGGAAGCGACCTCCAAGAGTGGTGTTGATTTCACCGGAGAGCATCTTGGCATTCGAGCCGGTGATGAGTATGGTGTACTTGGAGTCGGCCATTCGTCGCGCGAACTTATGCCATCCTTCAATGTTCTGTATTTCATCGAGAAAGAGCATTGGACGTTTGCCATACATCTCTTGATGGCATTCCAACAGACGGTTGAAATCTTCTGTACCGAAGTTTTCCAGCCGTTCATCCTCAAAGTTCAGATATAGGATCTCATCCCATTTGTGCCCTTCGCCCAGCAGTTGCTGAATTCTATGAAAGAGCATATAGGATTTCCCGGCTCTTCGCACACCGACAAGAACGTAACAAGGAAAGTTGTCGAGTCGCAAGTCTCGTGGGAACACCACATAGCGCTCCACTTCCTGCTGGTTGTCACGAAGGATTTGTTTCAATAGCTGCTTGTCCATATTCATCGTTTATTATGGTACAAATATGCAAATTGTTTAATGGATTTACAAATAATTTGCGATTTTTGTTTAATGGATTAAATAAAATGGCGGTATTCGTAATGCGAATATGGGCGTGATTGATTAAAGTCCTTTGAGAGAAGTTATATTATCAGATTTTAGTTGTATCTTCGTAAAATAGGTAATGCATATTAAATATTTAAGGATATGAACAGAAGAGATTTTCTGGCGACAGCGGCGGCGGGGTCGGCGGCATTGGCCGCGGCCTCGGTGCTGCCGGGGTGTGTCGCCGCGACGGATGATAAGAAAAAGGCCGGTAATGACCTTGAATTGAAGATTTCATTTCAGGAGGGGACCGCTCCGGGTGAGAGTCTGGCCGAGAAACTGGACTTCATGGAGAACCTTGGGGTTGTAGGCTTCGAACCGGGAGGACGTGGACTTGCCTCACGTGTGAAGGAGATTCAGGATGCCTTGAATGGTAGAAACATCAAGGTGTCGGCGATCTGCGCCGGTTTCGAGGGCTTCATCCTCGCCGAGGATCCTGCGGTCAAGGAACTGTTTGACAGGACTATGCGGGAGATTGTGGCGGCGGCGGGAGAGCTTGGCTCGACAGGAGTCATCATGGTCCCGGCATTCAATCACCAGAACCCCTGCAAGCCTCACACGATGGACACCCGCAATTACCTTTGCGAGCAGCTCCACGACCTTGGTGAATATGCCCTTGAGCACGGCACGACCGTGATTCTTGAGCCG
>CAVBMN010000195.1:0-2093 GCA_963596515.1 bacterium | reverse complement strand
GGCAAGACATTCAAGGAGAAGCATCCTGGTGATGTTAACGTGACCGCCGAGAAGCCATATGATGGCCTGGATCCGCGTTTTGAGCTTACCGTGGTGAAAAACGGTGATCTCTGGCCAGCCAATGCGACCCAGCAGATCGCCATTGAGACGTATCAAGGCGGTTTCAACGGCGCTCCTAAGTACGGAGCCACTCCGACCGGCTACTACCTGAAGAAGTTTGTGGACGGCAACTGCGTCACGACGGCCAACAACCAGACAACGACACGTCACAACTGGATTGTGATGCGTCTTGCCGAGGTGTACCTAAACTATGCGGAAGCGATGTACAACTACTACGGTGATGCTGACGCGAAGGGCGATTTCGGAATGTCTGCCAACGATGCGGTCAATGTGCTTCGTAACCGCCCTGACATTATGATGCCGGAATTTCACGGAAATGAGGGCTTCGAGGAGCGCTATATGCGTGAGCGTATGGTGGAGCTTGCATTCGAGGGCCAGCGCTTTTGGGATGTGCGCCGCTGGAAGAAGGGCGCCGAGTTCTTTAAGAATATAGATGAGGCGGACTTCAAACTGGACGGGAACGGTGATCTGATCCTCAATCGTGTCACCAAGGCTCGCCAGTGGGATGAGAAGTACAATCTGTACCCGATCCCTCAGTCTGAGATCCAGAAGAACGGCAATCTTACGCAGAACCCTAATTGGTAAAACAGGTTTAACAAGATTTCAAACGAATAGGATTTATGAAAAAGTATGTATTATATATAGGGTTGGCGTTGCTGTCGGGCATCGCGGTGACTTCTTGTAACGAACATAATATGGAAGATGTCAACGATGTGCTTGCGGTGAAGTCTGTTCTGCCCACAAAAGTCATTGAAGGACAGGTTGTCACCATCACAGGTACAGGTCTGGAGAAGGTCACTTCCGTTGTGTTCCCGGGTAATGTCTCCGTGAGCGACATCACCAAGGTCGGCAACGGCTACATCTCAGTGATGACTCCCGCCGGTGTCTCCACGGACGGGGGAAAGGTAACTGTTGAGGCGGACGGTGAATCGTCAGAGTCGGCCGTGACGCTGACCGTGGGCAAGCCGGAGCCTTTGCGTGTCGCTCCTCTTGACAAGGAAATCAAGATCAACGAATGTGTTGAGGTGTACGGCAACGACCTTGAGTTCATCACCAAGGCATATTTCCCTGGTGCCGACGGCAAAGACATTGTTGTGGACGCCAGTGTGTTCAAGCGCAAAGCCACGGGTTCCCTTTACATCTATTCACCGATGGGCATCAAGGCGGGAACCGCGCAGGTTGTCCTTGAGGACTGCGCCGGTAAGAAGTATGTTTTGCCTGAGGTGACACTGTCTGATGAGGTTTCCGGCGGCGAGACCGAAGAAGACAACTATATTCAGATCTGGTCCGGCGAGTACACGACAGGTTGGTGGTGGTATCTTCCTGCGTCTGATCTTGACCTTTCGGCGATAACTCCGGCGGCCGGTCAGACCATCAGGTTCACGTTCACACACCACGACGCTCCTCAGACTTTCTGCCTGTGTGATGGTTGGTGGGGCGCACCTTTCATCCGTGATGGAGGCGAAAGCCCTAACAACATCACCCTTGCGGCGGACGAGGACTTCCTCGAATTCGAAATCTCGGATGGAATGGCTACGACGATGAACGGATCCGACACCGCTCTCATTATCGGCGGCGACATCACAATCACCCAGATCCAGATCAAGGCGGAATAGGATTTACACAAAGAAAGCCTATGAATCTTTCAAGTCTGCCGGAGAGCCAACCAAGATTCTTCGGCAGGCTTTTTTGAAAATTGGTTATACTTACTGCAGCAGCCGTTTTAGGCGCAGGAAATATTTGAATATTGCCATTATGAAAAAAATCTTAATCTCAATCACCATCATAGTTTGCACGGCTTTTATGAATATAAACGCGGTCAACCTGCACTCCATTTATAGTATGCGTCCGGACGACCCCGAGGCGATGTATTTCACCCCTGACAACTTTGGCTTCAAGGCAGACGGAAAGTCAGATGTCTCGGAAGCCCTCCAGACCGCCATCAACAAGGTCAAGACCGAGAGGAACTTCGG
>CAVBMN010000194.1:0-2109 GCA_963596515.1 bacterium | reverse complement strand
GCTCCGGCCATATAGGACAAACCTTCCTGCATCAGGCTGACACCCGGACTGGAAGAAGAAGTCATCACCCTCTTGCCGGTGCAGGCTCCGCCATAGACCATGTTGATCGACGAAACCTCGCTCTCCGCCTGAAGGACTACCATACCAGTGGTCTCCCAAGGCTTCTCAGCGGCCAGGGTCTCAAGAACTTCTGACTGAGGGGTAATCGGATAGCCGAAATAGCCGTCACAACCACAGCGGATAGCCGCGTGGGCAATGGCCTCATTGCCTTTCATCAATGTGATTTCCTGATCTGCCATAGCTTAGACTGTTTTAAGACGGTAAACGGTTATGCACCCGTCCGGGCAGACAGTGGCGCAGGACGCGCAACCCGTGCAGGTGTCAGCAAGAACCTCATGGGCGAAATTGTAGCCCTTACGGTTCACTTCCTTGGTCGTCAGAGCAAGGACATCGAGCGGACAGGCGACGACACAGAGATTGCAGCCCTTGCATCTCTCGGTATCGACGACGGTCGCCCCTTTCATTTTAGCCATAATACCTTAATGTTTATTGATTGTACATATCCTTGTTGTAGAAATCGAGGATCTCGTTCGCTATCGCGTAAGCGTTGGCCGCCGGGCTTTCAGGATTTATCGCCATGGCCTCCAGATAGTTGTTGATGGCCTTCTGCCAGTCCCCTTTCTTTCTGTGCGCGTTGCCCAGAAGATAGTAGGCACGGTCGGAAGGTTCCGGAGCCGAGGAGATATATTCATCAAGCAGACGGATCGCTTCGTCAGTCCCGCCTTCCACAAGAATCTTTTCTATCGCCGTTAGTTCAATCATCGCTTAGTCGATGAACAGACACCAGTTGTGGGTGTCCTCCTCAAGTCCCTTCTGGATGCCGATGATGCGGTTGTAGAGTTTCTCACTGACCGCCCCGCACCTGTCCGGAGAGCCGAATCTGTAGCGGCGCGTGACATCCTCGCACTCAAGCTGAGGTTTGTCGTCTATGACACAGATTGGAGTAATGACCACAGCTGTACCGCAAGAGTTAACCTCATCAAATTCAGCCAATTCCTCAACCCTTATCGGACGAACCTCAACATCCATTCCCATGTCAGCCGCCACTGTGCGGAGACTGTTGTTAGTGATGGACGGAAGGACGCTGCCGGAACGAGGTGTCACGTAAGTGTTCCCCTTGATGGCGAAGAAGTTGGACGAGCCGAACTCCTCAATGGTTGTCTTGGTGGCAGAGTCCAGGAACAGAAGCTCACGGTAACCTGTGCTGTGGGCAAGGTTGTAGGCATGGAGAGACTGAGCGTAATTGGCTCCCAGCTTGTAGCAACCGGAACCGAATGTGGACGCACGGTCGTAATTCCTCGAAATGACCGCGTTCCCCGGACTGAGACTCTTGGCTCCTGAATATGTCCCCACAGGCGAGCACATTACCGCGAACATAACATCACGCGCTGAGTGGATGCCCAACTGCGGGTTGATGCCGAACAGCACCGGACGCAGATAAAGGGACGCTCCGCTCGCCTCGTATGGAGGAAGATACTCAAGGTTCTCCTTCACACACTGAACGCACATATTGATGAACATTTCCTCTGAAGGGTATGGCATGTCCAGATAAGTCGCACTGTCCGCCATTCTCTTGGCGTTCTTGTCCGGACGGAAAAGCCTGACCTTGCCGTCAACGCCTCGAAACGCCTTCAATCCCTCGAAGCACGAAGGGGCATAATGGAATATTCCCGCGAAACTGCTGAGGCAGATGTTGAAGTCCTCTGTCACGACAGGGGTTTCCCATTTTCCGTCAATGCAGCGGCTGTAAACCAACGCCCTGGTCTGAGTGTAGCTGAAAGACAGCTTGCTCCAATCTATATTCTTCATCATTATATTTATTTAATCTTCAATAATTCTGTCCTTGTTGTAAGTGTGGATCTTCGTCTGTCCGGAAAGAATCATGTACCCGTTCTCCGCAAGACTGTTGATCTCATCCTCACCAGGGAATACCTCCACAGGAGCGATGAAGCCGATCTTGGCCTTGATCTGATCCATAAGCATCTTGCTGTGCGCTATCCCTCCTGTCAAAAGGATAGCGTCAATCTTTCCGTCAGCGGTCGCCGACAT
>CAVBMN010000193.1:0-2132 GCA_963596515.1 bacterium | reverse complement strand
CCGGAAGCGAAGTCAGAGGATTCCTCCTCACAAACCCTGTCGTCGCCAACTGGCCTGACGGAACTATAGCTATCGAGGATTCCTTCACGGAGGCATATTCAGGAATAAAGGTAAAACTGCCGGAGGTTCCTGAATATTCCCAAGGAGTCGAGGTGGCTGTTCCTCTGGACGGAGCGTCACTTTACAGGGACGAGGCAGGCTACCTCGTGCTTGAGGCCACGAAAGCGGACAGCACGGACGTGACCCCTGTCACGGTCAAACCGATCGCTTTGGACTATGCCAGACTGGCTTCCGGAGCCTACGAGTCGATGTACGTCAGCCTGAGTATGCAGATCACCGATGACGGTCTTAAGGGAATATTCTCAGACTGTCCGCTGCTGGAGGATGTTGACGGCAACAACGCCAGACTCAATGTGTTGAGCGAGTCCGTACTGGCCTCCACAAGCGTGAGTGACGGTTCCTGTGACGTAAGCGGCATCGCAGGCTTCGCCTCGGAGATTCCGCAGATCACCCCGACATCGGCGGCGGACGCGAAATTCGACGGAATGCGTTTCGGAATCATGATCGGAGTCCGCAAGTTCCCTTACATCCTGTCGTTCTACGCCAACTCACAGAAGAACAAGGATCTGAAGTACAGTATCATCAAGGATGGAACCTACGCCAAGCTCGGAACCGATTTCTATGTCAAGGACAAGGATGATAAGATCGGCGCCGTGTTCACGGCCAAGGCCACGGAAAAGATGACCGGCTCCGGACAGTTCAGAATGTCCCATTGGGCCGATGAGGCGGCGCACGACAATGTCCCTGGAAAATCTTTCGTGGGAGACGACGGATCAGGTTACTTCCTGAGCGTTCCACTCCAGATGGATATGCCGGCGAAGTTCCACGTGGCGTTCGGAATGGCCGGCACGGGAGGAGCCATCAGGAACTGGATCCTGTCATATTCAAATGACAACGAGACTTGGTACAAGGGCGCTGATTTCATCATTGACAAGGCCATCTCCGGTTCAGGTTTCTACTATTACTACGACTTCACCATCGAACCTGAGATCAGTTTCACGGCTGGAAGCACCCTCTACCTGAAATGGACCGCCACCGGCACGACCGGAGTCAACGGCTCGACCGTGACAGGTTTGAACTCCGACGTGAGGTTCTCTTGCTGCTGCGCCATATTTGATGAATATTCAGCCTCCACCTCGGTTCCGTCCGGAGCGGTTTACTACGAGTCTTTCGACAACCTCACCGAAGGTCTTGATTATCTGTGGGGTGACAGGCTCGCCGCGATGATGAACTTCTGCGGAAGCGACATCAGCAAGTGGACGGAAGCCCAGAGGAACGGTCTAACCGGCGAGAATGTCCATCAAAGAAGAGGCTACGCCCAGATCGGTTACGTTGAGTCACAGGCTGTGGCCAGAGCCAAGTACACGAACACTGTCGGCAGCCTCACAACTCCTGCGTTGGGAGCCACTGGAGACCTCAACCTGTCATTCGACGCGATGGCTTACCACACTCCTGCCGACAGACCTAACGCCAAGGCCGGCGAACCCGCCGACAAGAAGGGTGACCTGACATCGGTAGTCGTGAAGATCGATGGAGGTGGAACAATCGACGGCAAGACGGAAGTCGTTGTCGATGGATTGTCAACAAGCACCTTCAAGAACTTCTCCCTGAAGATCTCCGGAGCGACCGCCGGCACAAAGATCACATTCACCAGCGCGCCCGCGAGCGGTGAGTTCAGCCGTTGGTTCATTGACAACATACTTGTAACAAAATAAGACGATGAAACGAATATTTCTAATATTGGGAATGATGGCCACACTTGGAGCGTGCACCTCCACACTTGACAACGCTGATTACATTCCGGGTCCCACATCTGGTGAGACCCCGGATGTGACAGATCCGGACGTGGTCGCCGAGAATCAGGTCAAGGTCATCTCATTCAACATCAGGACCGCGAACGGTGACAAGAACACCAGCAACGCCTGGAGCGTCAGGAAAAAGGCCATTCCTCCGATGTTCAAAAAGGAGAACCCTACCGTCTTCGGAGTTCAGGAGGCCATTTCAGAGCAAGTCAACTTCCTGAACACCGAGCTTCCTGAATATGCCTCCGTGGGTGTCGGCAGGGATGACGG
>CAVBMN010000192.1:0-2174 GCA_963596515.1 bacterium | reverse complement strand
GTTAGGTGATATGGCTAAGGATATGATACTATGTCCAATATTTTTAGAAAACGGCCTGACCACACTGCAATCACAGATGATTTTAACCCAAGATGATATTCTTAAATCGCGCCAAACTCTTAAAGAATGCTACTTGAAAGATTATATCAATACTTCATGCTATGGCCATTTAACTATCAATTACGATGGTACGGTATATTGTTTAAACCAGCAAATAGAATCCTTACGAAATCATGATTTCATTTATATTATAAACCATTGGGTGGATTCGGAAGAGTGCCTTTGGTATTTTACAAGAAAGAAAAAAATACGTTGTAAAGAATGCGCCCTCCAAGCGCTATGTCCGCCAATTTCTATTTATGAGCAAATAAACGCTTACAAGTGTCCTTGCATTTTATAAGTCTCAAATTAATAAAGAATATTTGTAAATTCAGTGATACTTATCGTAACTATTATGTAGTTATTTCTGACATCAATATTGTTTTCACCAACAAAGACTGTGGGTTTTACGGAGATATATTCATAAATTTGTCGAAATGAAAAAGATAGTATTTACAATAGCGATATTTTCGGTTATATGCTGCGGACAGCGTCCGAAAGCGAACGTGAAAACAGAAATGGAAATAGAATCGGAAGTGATGACTGGGATGGGGATGGAAAGTAAACCTATAACGGAGATTCCAAGAATGGAGATCGTGTCCAACGACACGCTGGGGCTGAACATCTACTATCCGGATTTCGACAGGATTGATCTGGTGTGCGGGAAGATGCCGTCCAGTGAGGATCCGATGGTCATATTCTGCTGCGAGGCGGCGTTCACGGGGCAGCTACTGGAGGAGTTCTCGCACGGGAACATCGCGGGAGACCATATCTGCGGGGGTGAATATTTCAAAGGATACAAATGCAAGCCAAACACGGGAATCTTCACTTTTGCCGATGGGAAATGGGGATTCTTCCTCAACGACCATAAGGCGGAATTAAAGCGCGCGGCCGAAAGTGGCGGAATGGGGTTCGGGCAGAATATGGTCATATTCAATAACATAGTGCAACCATTCTTCCGGAAGGCGGGTTCCTCTTTTGAATATAGAACCCTTTGCGAGCTCGACGGGAGACTGTGCATCATTGACTCGAAGAAGGTCGTCAGGTATGATGAATATGTCAGGGCTCTTTCAAAGCTGGGAGTCAAGTATGCGCTGTATCTTGATATGGGGGCTGGCTGGAACTACTCCTATTATCGGACTGATGACGGCTCGCTCCACACATTGCATTTACCACCCGCACAAAGCCACGACTACAGGACGAACTGGCTGACATTCTATAAATCAATATAATTCCACCAAGGCCATAGTGCGATATTTATTCACAATCATCACAATTACTGACTGAATATGAGCATCACAAGATTCAAGGAGGCGCAGGAGCGATTCGGGGGATATGAGACGGCGCTGGAGGAGATCCGGCAGGGGCAAAAGAGGTCACACTGGATCTGGTACATATTCCCTCAACTTAAAGGACTTGGAAGAAGTTACAATTCTGAATATTACGGGATAGCATCATTGGATGAAGCCAAGGAATATCTTGGGGATCCGGTGCTGAAAGAGCGACTGCTGGAGATTTCCAAAGTCCTGCTGGAACACAAAGGACAAGATATTCATAGAATTATGGGAGGAATTGACGCTAAGAAACTGTGCTCCTCAATGACGCTGTTCGAGATTGCCGGAGGAGATGAAGAGGATTGCAAGGTATTCGGGGAAATCCTTGACACATATTTTGGCGGCAAGAGGGACGAATGGACTCTCAAACTACTGAATAATTGCAACGAGGACAAATAAAAACAGGCCGCGAAATAATCCGCG
Source organism: bacterium (assembly GCA_963596515.1). Classification (GTDB taxonomy): domain Bacteria; phylum Bacteroidota; class Bacteroidia; order Bacteroidales; family UBA932; genus Cryptobacteroides. The sequence continues at coordinate 318 of CAVBMN010000192.1, read as the reverse complement.
GCCTGCGATATAGTCGGTCAAAAGACTTCGAATTTGATTAGGCCTCAGCCTCTACGGTAACCTTGACGGTGGCCTTGACAGCTTTGTAGCACTTTACTGAGCCTTCGTACTCACCAACGGTCTTGATCTCGCCAAGGGTGATGTTCTTCTTGTCAACCTCGATACCGGCTGCCTTGAGGGCTTCCTCAACCTGAGCGGTGGTGACAGAACCATAGATCTTGCCGGACTCGCTGACCTTTACAGCCACCTTTACAGGTGTGGCTTCGATCTTGGCGGCGAGAGCCTCGGCGTCAGCGATGAGCTTGGCCTCTTTGTGAG
>CAVBMN010000191.1:0-2176 GCA_963596515.1 bacterium | reverse complement strand
TTTTAATAATCAATTATTTCGCTAAAACGTTTAACCATTCTGAACAATCAAAATCCGAGAGATTCCAAGACATATCAGCTCACATTTTCATAGAAGATTCTTTAGAAGAGGTTTTGATTTGTTTGTTTGAAAATTAAGAGCAAGCTCTTTCCCTGCTACTCACCTCGGCAATCCGAACAAGTTCGGTTGCTCTCGGTTCGGGCGCTGGGTTGAGAGTGAAAAACTTCAGGTTCGACCGCTTCTTCCAAGGAAGATAGCGGTGCTATCTGACTGAAAAAGCGGGAAGAAAATGAAGATTTTTCACCTCAAAGAACATTTCAAACAAATCAAAACCTCTTCTTACTTTCGGCAAAAAATGATACCTTTGCAGACACACGAAAATATTCATAAGTCAAATGAACAACAGAGTACTGATTTTCTCCGCCCCGTCGGGGTCCGGCAAAAGCACGATAGTGAACCATATTCTTGGAATATACAAGGATCAGATGGAGTTCTCGATCTCCGCCACCTCAAGGGCGCCGCGCGGCGCCGAGCAGGATGGCAAGGAATATCACTTCGTGACTCCGGAGAAGTTCCGCGAGCTGATCGCCAAGGACTCTTTCGTTGAATATGAGGAGGTTTACGAGGATCATTTCTACGGCACACTTAAGTCCGAGGTCGAAAGGATTTGGGCGGCTGGCCACGTCATAATATTCGATGTGGATGTGAAAGGTGGAGTGAACCTCAAGAAATATTTCGGGGACAAGGCTCTGTCCATCTTCGTACAGGCTCCGTCCGTGGAGGCGCTCAGGGAAAGGCTTGTCAAAAGGGGAACCGACTCCCCGGAGGCCATCGAAGAGCGTGTCGCAAAGGCGGCGGAGGAGATGACCTATGCTCCGAAATTCGACTATGTGCTTGTAAACGACGACCTCAAGACGGCTTTCGCAGAGGTCGAGAAGGTTGTCGAGGACTTTCTTGACGACGGGAAACTGAATTACTCAACATTCATCTAAGCGCTCCGTGAAGATAGCCGTTTACTCGGGGTCGTTCAATCCCCTGCATATCGGCCATCAGGCCATAATGGAATACCTCACAAGGGAGAAGGAATATGATTGGGTCTATCTCGTCGTGTCCCCGAAGAACCCTTTGAAGGATTCCATCAGTGCTGATTCAGGCGAGAGCCGGTACGAGGCCGCCGTGGCCGCCGTGAAACGTCATCCGGAACTGCACGTCTGGGTGGACGACATCGAACTCAAAATGGAGCCGCCGCACTACACCATCAGAACTCTGGACGCGTTGAAGCAGCGTGAACCAGACAACGATTTCACGCTTGTCATCGGCGCCGACAACCTCCAGAGCATACGCCGCTGGAGGGACTTCCAGAGAATCCTTTCCGAATATGGTGTGACGGTCTATCCGCGAAAGGGGTACGATGTGGACAGCATCAGGCGTCAGCTGATCGAGGAGTGCAAGGACTTCCCCGCCCCATACGTCCTTGATTCAGAAGAGATTGTCCCGGAAGGAATGCGAAGCCTTGAGGAAACCCTTCTGCGATCGTACAACATTGAGGTCATAGACGCTCCGATCGTGGACATCTCCTCCACCGAAATCCGTGACGGACTGCTCGCGGGTAAGGATATGTCGGAATATCTTATGTGACATTCTAATAAGGGTTAGGCCAAACAATTTCTCCCACCCGAATTTTTCACGTTACAAAAATTGCGGGTGGGAGAAATTGCTTTGGCTATGTCATCATCGACAGGCTTAGTGACCAGAAAAACGACGGAGACGGAGGGAGTTGGTGACCACACAGACGGAGCTGAGGGCCATACAGGCGGCGGCGATCATCGGGTTCAGGAGGAAACCGTTGACTGGGTAAAGTATTCCTGCGGCGACGGGAACGGCAAGGACGTTGTAGAAAAAAGCCCAGAAAAGATTCTGTCTGATGACCTTGACGGTACGGCGGGAAAGGGTGATCATCTGAGGCAGTTTCGTCAGTTCGGAAGAAACGACCGTCACCATAGCGGTGTCGATGGCAATGTCACTTCCCTTCCCCATCGCGACACTGAGGTCAGCCTGTGCCAAAGCGGCGCTGTCATTGATCCCATCACCTACCATTGCCACACAATGCCCCTGTTCCTGAAGCTTTTTTATGAATATGGCCTTGTCAGCCGGAAGCATCCCGGCCTCGACACGC
>CAVBMN010000190.1:0-2219 GCA_963596515.1 bacterium | reverse complement strand
TCTTGTAATATTTCAGCTCCGCGTCCATCATCACGGCGTAGGCGTAGCGGTAGTAGAGGAGGTCGCAGTCTTCGACCACCGGTTGCTTGGACATGTCCCCGAGGAACTTGTTCGGCCAGGTCAGTGTCTGTCCTGAGGCTCCGTAGGCGCCTTCGCCGAGGTTGCACGCCACTCTGGAGTCGTTGTGCTCGGCCTTGCTCTTGTTCAGGACATCGATGAACTCGCGGGAGAAACTCCACCACTGGGTGGAACTTACCGGCACAGGATTGTTCCTGTACTGTGACGCGATCAGGTTGCTCGGATGATAGAAATAACTGTAATATCCGCCTGTGAGTTTCTCCTGCTGGTTGTTCATCAGCGCGAACACGACCTCCGTGTTGCGTTTGTTGTCGCGGCTGAACACATCCGAATATTTCGGAAGAAGCTTTCCTGAAGAAATCCCGATCGCTGACAGAGCCTCGGCGGCAAGGTTCAGGTACGAATCCCCACCGTTCTGGGTGGTGTACATCCACAGGCCGTACTCGGCTTTCAGCATGTTCGCCGCATCCGCTGTCGCGAAGTATTTGTCATTGCCGAGATATGCGGAATTAGCGACCGCCGTCTCGATGTCCTTGCCGATCTGGGCATAGACATCAGCCTTGGGCGCGCGCACCGGATAGGTCTCCGGCTGGTTCACGGATTCGATAGGGACCAGGTTGAGAGGCACGTCGCCCCAAAGTCTTGCCGCCCAGAAGTAGCAATATGCCCTTGCGAAGGCCGCCTGACCGACAGCGAATCCTTTGTCAGATTCGGACATATCGACCTTGTCGGCATATTTCAGCACGGCGTTCGCCTGGTCTATCGTGGTGTAAAGTTTTGACCATGAGGTTGATTCTGTGGAAGAGTTCATCGTGCTTGTGCGTACGGTGATCATGTTGTTGTCCTGAACTCTGGATTCAAGGCTTGGTCCCCACATGTAGTCACCTACGCGTGCCTCACCCCAGTAGAACACGTTTACATAGCCTTGGATGAAATTTGAACGCATTCTTTCGTATATTCCATAAGTGGACTGGATGACATCGGTGGAAGTCGTCCACATGTTGCTGGCGGACAGTTTGTTGTCCTGAGTGATGTCAAGGTCTCCGTTGCAGGACGGCAGTGACAGGACTGACGCGAGCATCAGAAAATATTTCAATATATCTTTCATGACTAGAATGTTATCTTGACGTTGAACAAAATCTTTCTTGCCGCCGGAGCGATGCTTGAATTGGACGCGCCTCCGGTGGTCACTGACGAGTACATGGAATCTCCGGCGCCGGTTCCCATACCGGTCTCAGGGCTGATGGAGCCGGACACGCCTGTCCAGTAGTGGAGGGTGTTGCCGGTCACTCCTACGGTGAGTTTCTTGATCCATAGATTCTTCACCCATTTCTCCGGGAAGTCGTAATAGATGGAGACATCTCTAAGGCAGAGGTAGTCAGCTTTCTCGACGTTGAAGTCGGAGGCTCTGGAGAAGTTCCTGTTGCCATAGTCCGGGTCGTTCGGGAAGAACCTCGCGTACTTGGCGTTGTTGTCTCCAGGGTAACGCCAGCAGTCATAGACCATCTTGTCAAGGTTTGCGTTGGAGTTGCCGAGGGTGTTCTGGAAGAAACGGGATTTCATGTAGTTGTAGATGGAATGTCCCAAAGCGTAGTCAAGGTAGAACGAGAACGACAGGTTCTTGTACTTGAATGTGTTCATGATGCCGCCGATGGAGTGAGGCATCACGTTGCCGAGGCAGTACATGTCCTCCGGGTCGATCTGCTCCCTGCCGTCCGCCGTCTTCTTTGAGCCCGGGCGGTTGCACCATTCGTAGTCTCCGGCGTCCTTGCGGCCGGTGATCGACAATCCGTCCGATCTGCGGTAGCCGTGCGACTGGCTGTCGTACAACGCCGCGGCGGCCTCGGCGTCGGTCTGGAGAATATGCGAGATCTTGTAGCCCCAGATGCGTCCCAGCGGCTCCCCGACGGCTGTGCCACCGAAACGCTCTCCGCTTTCCGACATGATGTAGCCACCGATTCTCCATGCGTCTTTCCCGTCAAGGTCGGTGTACTTGTACTCGTCAGGAAGCGACAGCACCTTGTTCTTGTTGAATGAATATGTCAGGCCGGTCGTCCAGGAGAAGTCCCTTGTCTGGACATTGACTGAATTCACTTCGATCTCGAATCCGTAGAATCTGGCGCTGCCGACATTCGCCTTCA
>CAVBMN010000189.1:0-2245 GCA_963596515.1 bacterium | reverse complement strand
AGGCAGCGGTCGGACGGAACCAATAATCGTAGGTCTGCCAGGCAAGGCTTGGCCAGGCACTGTGCGACATCCAGATCAGGAGACCCTTGCGACCGACGTTGTTCGCCTCGTACATAGCACGATAGCCGTCATAGTTGACCCACTGGGCATATTTCGCGAAAGTCTCCGCAGACTCCATCGCCTGCTCTCCGAAACGCCTTCTGACCATTCCGACAAACGCGGTGTCACCCTGAGCTCCCGTCCTTGTGAAATCGTGCTGTCCCCAGACATCGTTCGTCGGCCAAAGATGATCTGAAGTCAGCATCTGACGCAAACTTTCATATTCCATAATCGCAGGCATTCCCCTCTCGCTGTGGAACTTGGAAGTCGGGTTCTCAAAATAGAACGAAGGCTCGACGGCACGGTAAGGCCCGTGGCCGCTGACGCCGTCATCGGCTGAACTTGGAATATAAACGATGTCTGGATGAAGAGCATTTACAGTCTCTATCAGGCCGGTGTTCAACGCTGCCGGAGGATAGCCTTCGTTACGACCGCAATACAGACCTATGCTCGGATGCTTGCGGATAAGGCTTACATAATCCCTGGCATTGTCAAGGAACATCTCGTTGTCATCAGGATCAGGGCCGTCGGCCGGGTTGGCCAGCCAGAAGTCCTGCCAAACCACGATTCCGTACTTGTCGCAGGCATCATAGAACTCCTCATCGCCCGTCTGGCCGACCCAGTTACGGATCATATTCAGATTCATATCCCTATGCATACGTGCCGCGGTGTCATATTCATTGGCAGTGTAGCGGAGATTATATTCACTGAAACCCCAGTTGCCGCCTTTAGGGAAGAAGCGGCGGCCGTTGATGAACATTTTGAGGTCGCTCATCACATCGCTGTAGGTGAACTCTCTGATGCCGGCCAGCCAATCGATTGAGGTCATCGCTTCTGTCGCTCCGTCAGGGATGAATGCGAAGGTAGCCTTGTGCAAAGCTGGTTCGCCATAGCCGTTAGGCCACCAAAGTGCGATTTTTTGATTTTTCAGTTGCGGGTATTCCTCTGGTGTGAATATGATCGTGCAGCTCTCCCCTGCCTTTAGTTCCACTTTCTTCGAGAACTCGATGTCGCCGATGGTTCCGCGCAGAGTTCCGCTGATAGTTTTAGACGAAATATCCGCGACCTTGACCGCCACTGTCATAGAAGCCAGTCCGTCAGTTATCTTGCTCTGAACCAATGGATCGCTCAAAGTCACAGTCTTCACCTTCTCGATTCGCACATCATTCCATATTCCCATATCGCGTCCTCTGACAGTCGGCATCCAGTCCCAGCCGACTGTCGCGTGGAATGTCGGATTGTCAGCCCCAAGCTGCCCACCGTTGAAGTCAGGACTCTCGGCATTCTTCTCCTTCACTGCCGCAAAGTGGGCCGGCTTGATGATGTGGACGGCAACGACATTATTCTTGTCTTTAATCAGATCCGTTATGTCGAAACTTGCCCGTTTAAATGCTCCAGCGATGTCTCCAACGTGCTTTCCATTCACGTAAACCTCTGCTTTCCAGTTGATTCCATCAAAGGAGAGGAACAGCGATTCTTCCGGTCGCTGAGCTTGTCGAAGCGCCTCAAGATTCGGAGTCCACCTATACCAGAAATCGGAATTGAAGAACGACTCGGAAATCTGGAGATTGTTGTCCGCGATTCCAGGATCCGGAACCGCACCGGCTGCGATGTAACTGTAGAGGACGGTTCCGGGCACGACAGCCGGAAGCCAAGACGAATCGTCATATTCATTGGTAGAAATCGACTCGCCACCTTCAGATACTGCTGAGGCACGCTGAACTTTCCACTCCGATTTGGTTTCTTCAACCACCTTCGGTCCAAATACTTCCAACTCGCTCAGAGCAAAATGCCCACTCTCATCCGCCCCTTCCATCGAAAGACGGACATAACGAGCGTTTCCGACCACCTTGAATGAATATGTCAGCAAATCATCTGTCTGCGGAAGATCTGCAATTCTTCTCCAGTTCTTGGCATCGTCCGAGATTTCAACGCTGCCGTTCTCAGCCTTATGGATCCAATGAAGACGAATCTCGCTGAATTTTCTCTTCACCCCAAGATCCACGCTGATCCACTGCGGTTTGTCATCAGCGCTCATCCACACACTAGAGTAAACCTCGGACGGCAGCACATTGAATCCACGAGCTTCCCTGGAATCATAAGGACCAGTGTCTGAACTTTTCCCGAATGATTGCTCCTTGGAGAA
>CAVBMN010000188.1:0-2264 GCA_963596515.1 bacterium | reverse complement strand
TCGAATGGGCCTTCTGGGCACTTCTGGTCGGTCTTCTGATCTCCAACACGGTAGGTGTCCCGAACTGGCTCAAGCCGGCCATCAAGACTGAGTTCTACATCAAGACAGGTCTTGTGATTATGGGATTCTCTGTGTTGTTTTCCAACATCGCCAAATTCGGTCTCTACGGCCTTGGAATAGCTTGGATCGTGACCCCGATTGTGATTCTGTTTATGTGGTGGTTCGGTATCAAGGTTCTGAAAATCAATAACAAGCCGCTCGTCATCACTATGGCTTCAGCGACCAGCGTCTGCGGAACAAGTGCCGCAATCGCCACCGCCGCGGCATCCAACGCCAAGAAAGACGACCTTTCCATCACTGTGTCGATCTCAATCATATTCACAATCCTTATGATGGTCTTTGAACCGGTCATCATCAAGGCCTGCGGAATGTCCCCCATTATGGGCGGTTCTCTGATAGGTGGCACTGTAGATTCCACGGGAGCTGTTGTGGTCGCCGGAACGGCACTTGGTCACGAGGCACAGCAGGCAGCTGTCCTTGTCAAGTCCATCCAGAACATCCTGATCGGTTTCATCGCGTTCTTCGTGGCTGTGTTCTTCGCCACAAAGGTGGACAACACAGGAAACGCAAAGGTGGGCGCAAGTGAGATCTGGTACAGATTCCCTAAGTTCATCCTCGGCTTCTTCATCGCCTCGATGGTAGCCTCATTCCTCATTCAACCTCTTTGCGGAGCCGATCAGGTCGGAGCCATCAACAAGGTCCTTGACCAGTACAAGAACTGGGCTTTCGTGCTGGCATTCACCAGCATCGGACTGGACACCAACTTCAAGGAGATCATCAAGCAGATGCAGGGCGGCAAGGTGCTCTGGCTCTACATCATAGGCCAGCTTTTCAACATCGCGCTGACGTTCTTCGCCGTCTGGTTCCTCCTTTCCGGCAAGTTCTTCCCGATCCCTGTCCTTGACTGATGAATATCCCAGGCAAAAGAATCGTCAAGGTTCTTACCCTGACAGTAATAGGGGCGACCGTTCTGGCCGCCCTTTACATAATGGCGCGCGGCCTCGGACTCCAAGACTCGCTCGACTTCGGGGCGGGGGCATATTACTACGCCGACATCCCTGAGTTCGATAAGTACACCCAAGGCACGCATTATGCAGCCCGACTGCCGTTCTGGGTCTATGTGGTCCTGTTCCTTGCGTGGGGAGCGCTGATGTACAAGGTATGGAAATGGCTTGACAAATGAATATCTGACCCGCCAGACAAGAAGGGCCGTGAAAAAATGTGTTTTGTCACTTTTTCAGTGCCCTGCCAGACCAACCAGAGGCGATGTACAAAGCAGTTGATTATTAATGAATATTTAGATTTAAACGAATATGTCAGAGAAGGTTACGGCCGTTTGCCAGACCTGCGGAGAAAAGCACGTAATAGAAGTCTGGAACCGTATAAATGTCGTAGAGAATCCAGAATTGAAAGCGAAAGTCAAGGACGGTTCGCTTTTCGTGTGGGAATGTCCGCACTGCGGCAAGGTCAATCTCATTAAGGGTCAGACACTTTACCACGATCCGGACGAGCGCTTGATGATCTGGCTTATGCCCGACGGAATCCTGCCGGAGGCTCAGGAAAAGGCTCTTGAGGCTCAGTTCGAGAAGATTTCGCAGACGTTGGAAGGATACACGCTCCGCCGCGTGAGCGACATCGGTTCGTTGATCGAGAAGGTCAACATCTTCGACGCCGGCCTGGACGACTGCGTTATCGAGATGTGCAAGTACATCACCAAAATGGAGATGATGGAGAAAGGCGGCACCAAGGACTTGTTGAACACCCCGTTCAAGTTTTACCATATCGACGGCCCGGACAACGACATCGAGTTCTCCTACCCGAAAGACGGCCAGATGCACGGACTCCGCATCGGCTTCAATGTCTATGAAGACTGCGCCGGCATCATCCGCCGCAACCCTTCCGTCAAGCCATCCCCCGGCTTCTCCCGCATCGACCCCGCCTGGGTCGCCCGTTTCTTCAGATAAATCCTATCGCCTTATAAATTAAAGGGCCGCAGAGGAACAATCCCGTGCGACCCTTTGTCGTATTAAGTAAAAAATATTATTCTACTCTTCTGGCTCCGTCGCTGATCACTACGTTGTAGAACTTAGGATCGTGACCGAACTTGGCAGGGAACTGCTCCTTCACGGCGGCGATGAACGCGTCGTAGAGCTCGTCCTTTACAAGGTTGATGGTGCATCCGCCGAAGCCTCCGCCCATCACGC
>CAVBMN010000187.1:0-2266 GCA_963596515.1 bacterium | reverse complement strand
CGGATTCCTTCATCACATCGCCAAGGTTACCGGTCATCGTCATCACACCCTTGCCGTTGCTGACAGAACTCTCAACGAACAAAATCTCGCCTCCCATCTGCGTCCAGGCCAGACCGGTCACGACACCCGGAGCCTCATTGCCTTTCTGAAGATCGTGGAAATTGGTCGGCAGTCCGAGATATTCCTTGAGATGTTCTTTCTTGATGACGGTCGGATAACTTTCGCCAAGAGCGATCTTCTTGGCCGTCACACGGGCGATCTTTGCAATCTGCTTCTCAAGGCCACGGACACCGGACTCGTGGGTATATTCATCAATGATTCTCTCCAAGGCAGCCTTGTCGATGCGCAACTCTTTCTTGCCTATTCCGTGCTCCTCCAGCTGCTTAGGCACAAGGTAACGCTTGGCGATCTCCATCTTTTCCTCGGCGAGATAGCCGGTGACATTGATCAGTTCCATCCTGTCGAGCAGGGCGGACTGGATCGTGGAAATGTTGTTCGCCGTGGTGATGAACAGCACGTTAGAGAGGTCGTAGTCGATGTCCAGATAGTTGTCGTGGAAGGCTATGTTCTGCTCAGGATCAAGCACTTCCAAAAGGGCTGACGAAGGGTCACCCTTGTAGTCGTTGCCGACCTTGTCGATCTCGTCAAGAACAATGACAGGGTTGGATGTGCCGGCCTTGTCGATACCGTTGAGGATACGTCCAGGGAGGGCACCGACATAAGTCTTCCTGTGTCCTCTCAGTTCAGCCTCATCGTGCATACCGCCGAGGGCTATCCTGACATATTTCCTCCCCAGAGCCTTGGCTATGGATTTGCCGAGGCTGGTCTTGCCGACTCCCGGAGGACCGTAGAGGCAGAGGATCGGGGACTTCATATTCCCTTTCAGCTTGAGGACGGCGAGATATTCAATGATCCTTTCCTTCACAGTGTCAAGGCCGTAGTGGTCGCTGTCCAGTACCTTCTGGGCGTGCTTGAGGTCAAGGTTGTCCTTTGACATCTCGCCCCAAGGCAGGTCAAGCAGGAACTCGATGTAGTTGTACTGGATGCTGTAGTCAGGAGATGAAGGATTGTACTTCTCAAGCTTGGCAAGTTCTTTCTCGAACTGCTTGCCGACAGCCTCCGGCCACTTCTTTGTCTTGGCCTTGGCGCGGAACTTCTCGAACTCTTCCTCCTCATCCATTCCAAGTTCCTCCTGAATGGTACGGAGCTGGTTGTTAAGGTAATATTCCCTCTGTTGCTGGTCGATGTCACTCTTGACCTTTTGGTTGATCTCCTGCTTGATCTTCAGAAGTTGGATCTGGGTGTCAAGCACTTGCAGAAGCTTCATCGCCCTGACGGTGATGTCATCGATTCCAAGCAGCTGGACCTTCTCCATAAAGTTCTCGATCTCCACGGTGGTGGCGACGAAGTTCACGAGGAAAGCGTAGTTGTCGATGGACTTGAGTGCGCCCACAGCCTCTTTCGGAGCGAAAGACGAGGACTTTATGATGACAGCTGCCTTTTCCTTGAGGGACTCCGCTATCATCTTTGTGCTGTTGTCATTCTCCGGAATGATGTCTTCGACGTACTTCACGGTCGCGGTGATGTATGGCTCCAAGGAGACCACGCCGGTCACCTGAATCCTCTTCACACCCTGAATAATGGCGGTGATCGTGCCGTCAGGCATCTCAAGAACCTTCATCACACGGGCTACGGTGCCATATTCATAGAGGTCTTTCTCCCCCGGGTCTTCCACGGACACATCCACCTGCGGGACGGCTCCGATGAAAGAATCGCGCCTTTCAGCCTCTTTTATCAAAGTTATCGACTTCTGCCGTCCGATAGTGACAGGATAGACCATCCCAGGGAACAGCACCGCGTTCCTCAAAGCAAGAATCGGCAATGTCTCCGGGAGGTCTCCAGCCTCCACCTTAATCTGCTCATCTCCCTGAACCACAGGGATTATGTTCACTTCCGCCGTTGCCGGAAAGAATAAATCTTTATTGTTGTTCGTGTTCATAATGTCTCCTCCAAGCGCTGACCGCCCCACTGCCATTTTGGCAGAAAAGAGGTCATTTCAAGCGCGGCAATGAATATGGTCAATCACCGTGCCAGAAAAAACTATTGAATTATTTATGTATCTGATTTTGAATATTAAAAAAATAAGTCTATTTTTGCATCCCCAAACGAACTTTGGGGATTTATATGGTATATCCTAATAAATATTAATAAATTATGACAAAGGCAGAAATCGTGAATGAGGTTGCAAAGTCAACCGGAATCGAGA
>CAVBMN010000186.1:0-2302 GCA_963596515.1 bacterium | reverse complement strand
TCGTGAGCCGAATCCGCGTGAACCGAACCCGCCGAAATCATCGAAGTCAAGCGAGTCCTCGTCGGAAAAACTTTCGTTTCTCAGCGGATTGGCTATGTACTTTGTGTCGATTTCCTTGATGAAGCGGCTCGGGGAATTGGGTTTGCGTTCCCCATTTTTCATTCTTGTTTGGGTGAATGAAAGACTTACAGCTTTTTTTGCCCGTGTCATTGCGACATAGAACAATCTACGTTCTTCTTCAATGTCGGCAGGAGATGCATCATTCATACCCCCTGAAGGAAATAGATTCTCTTCCATACCCGCTATGAATACGTATGGGAATTCGAGACCTTTAGATGAGTGTACGGTCATCAAGGCTATCTTGTTGTTTGTGTCCTCTTCGTCCTCGACATCCACGTTAGACAAAAGGGAGATGTTCTCAAGAAATGCTCCCAAAGTAAAAATAGGATATTCAATCTCAGAATCCTCCTCGGCTTGTTCTTCTGCAATGAGGTCGTGGAGATATTCATTCCTCCTTTCTTCTATGAAGTGGGCTACACTGTTGATGAGTTCTTCGATGTTTGAGGCTCTTGATTGCGCCTCAATGGATGGGTCATTTTTGAAAAATGCTTGTAGGCCGCAGGCCTTTGAGATATCCAAAGCCAGTTCGTCGGCGTTGGTAGTGGCCTCCTTGGCAGCGAATCCATTGATCATCTCACAGAATGATCGGATCTTCGCCACCGCCGCCTGCTTGAGGCCGTAGTCGGCGAATTTCTCTGAATATGCCGCCTTGAACAGCGAGCATTTCAGATCGAAAGCCATTGCTGCCAACGCGTTGAGCGAGGTATCGCCGATCCCTCTGGCCGGAGTGTTCACAATCCTCTTGAAGGACTCGTCATCGTTGACATTCACGACCAACTTGAGGTAAGCCATCATATCCTTGACCTCGGCCCTGTCGAAGAACGAGTTGCCGGAGTAGATCATATACGGCAGATTTCTCTTCCTAAGCGCCTCCTCCAAGGCTCGGGACTGGGAATTTGTCCTATAGAGAATCGCGAAATCCTGATACTTGGCGTGATCGGACTGCATCCTCTCGACAATCTCCGAGGCGATGGTGACGGCCTCGTCCTGCTCTGACCAACTCTTCAGGAGCCGGATCTTCTCACCCTCCTCACCGACGGCCACACAGGTTTTCGGGATTCGGTTTTCATTCTTGGCTATCAATGAGTTGGCGGCGTTCACGATGTTCGCTGTCGAGCGGTAGTTCCTCTCCAGGCGGAAAATCCGGCACTCCGGGTAGTCCTTCTTGAAATTAAGAATATTCTCGATTTTGGCTCCACGGAAAGCGTAGATGGACTGCGAGTCGTCACCCACAACGCAGAGATTGCGGTGCTTTTCGGTTAACTTTTTAAGAATCAGGTACTGGGCGAAGTTCGTGTCCTGGTACTCGTCCACGAGATAGTAATCGAACCGGGACGCTATCGCCTCCTTGGCCTCTGGGAAATCCCGAAGCAGGATATTCATATTCAGTAATATGTCGTCGAAGTCCATCACCCCCGAGTTCTTGCACTTCTCGGCGTAGCGGGAGTAGATGTCGCATATTCGCGGCTTGCGGGCGTGGGTGTCGTTGATGATCGCCTGCTGGTTGTTCCGGTAGGCGGCGGCGGTGATGAGGTTGTTCTTCGCCATCGAGATTCTGGACAGCACCTCTTTGGGCTTGTAAACCTTGTCGTCCAGTCCCAGCTCCTTTATGCAAGCCTTGATGCCGCTCACCGAATCGCTCGTGTCGTAGATCGTGAACGAGGAAGGGTAGCCCAGCGAGGCGGCATATTCCCTTAGAAATCTTATGAATATGGAGTGGAAGGTCCCCATGAAGAGCCTTCTGGCCTTCCGTTCGCCGACCATCACGGCGATCCTCTCTTTCATCTCCGTGGCAGCCTTCTTGGTGAAGGTCAATGCCATTATTCTCGCGGGGTCGCACCCCCTCTCCAGAATGTAGGCGATCCTGCTCGTCAACACCCTTGTCTTTCCTGATCCCGCACCAGCCACTATCAGCACCGGTCCGTCCACACTGCCGACCGCCTTCTTCTGCTCGTCGTTCAGCCCTTCAAAAATAGCGCTTTCGTTCTTTTCCATATCGGGCACGAAATTACGGAAATTTTCCCAATAGTGAGCATTAAAGAATATGTTGGTGAATATTTGGAAAGATTGACATGGCATTTTTAAGGGAATACTAACTAAAATGAGTATATTTGCAAGTTGTTAAACAATATGGTTGTATTACAATCAACACTAATTATATGTCAAACATCATCGATTTGAA
>CAVBMN010000185.1:0-2310 GCA_963596515.1 bacterium | reverse complement strand
CCTTCGATGATGTAGGAGATAGCGGCTTTGCGGCACACATTCTCGGTCTGGCCACCTGACAATGGATATTCACGGGCGAGAATCCGAGCGTCGTCTGCCGGGAGTTCCGGGAGCATCTCTTTCCAGATTTCCGATCTTGTGTCCTCATCAGGAACAGACAGGCGTATCTTGAACAGAAACCTGCGCTCAAACGCCGGATCAAGACTGGTCTCCAGATTGGTCGTGGCGATGAGTATGCCGTCAAGTGTCTCCATGTTCTGCAGAATGATGTTCTGAATCGAGTTGTTGCTCTTGTCGCAACTATGTTCGGGATTTGCCATTCTGACACCAAGAATGGCATCAGCTTCGTTGAACAGAAGGATGGGAGCCCTCTCGTTGCGGCGGACAAGATCGTGATAGGTTCGGAACACGTTGCTGACATTCTTCTCGGAGTCCCCGTGCCATTTGGAGCGAAGTTTTGAGACATCCACAATGAATATATCCCTTCCTGTCTCACGCGCCAATTGAAGGCAGCTTTCTGTCTTCCCTGTTCCCGGAGGACCGTAAAGGAGGATATTCACACCTTTTCGCAAGCCTTGTTCCACAAGCCTGCTTTGAACTTCCTTAAAGTTTTCGTCTCGAAGCAAACTGGACAGGCGTTCCATCTGTTCCCTTTCCGCAGCATTGAAAAACAAACGTTTTTTCACAATGTTCTCGTGGCTCTTTATGTCAGGATTACGCACATCCGCATACTCATTCCGAATGTCAAGTTCAGTAAAGAATTCCCTGCGGACTTTCTCTGTAAGAGTGAGTTTGGACGTGTCCACCAACCCGTCTTCGGAGCAGAACTCAACAAGCCCGAAATACTGGATAGACGTGCTTTCACGCAGAATTTCCCTTTCTATCCTCTTGCTGTCTTTTTTCGGATCCAATAACTTAAGCAAGCGATCAACTTCCATCGAACCGACTCCGTGGCTGCCGTACCTATGGCATAGATAAAGGAACATCACCAGATAGTGTGTCTCCTCAATTCCTGTTTCCTTAACTTTTTGGCAGAATAATGAATCCGGGCTATTCTGCACAAAATCAGTCAATTCCTCGTACAGCCGATTCACCGGCAGGGCATATTCATAATATTCAGAGAAGAGTTTTCTCATGTGGGAGAAAATCTCTTCCGTGTCAAGGTTGGCGTTGCTCGGAGCGGAATATTCCGAGTCATTCAGGATGGCCTCCATCGCATCGCCATAGACGTCATAATTGCAGTCATTGCGGTGCGGGTTGACCAAAATCCGGATGATATGTTTGCGCGACATCTCTTGAACTTCCTTGATGTAGCTCATAAGTTCAAGGTTCGTGACATCGAATGATTGGGCAATGTCTTCATACTCCGCAGTCCTTCCACCGCTGGATTCTTCCGCAATCACCGCAAGGAGAACACTTTGGATCGGAGTGATGGAAAACTTCCGGCAGACATATTCTATCTCCTTTGATGTTTTGTCCAGGAAGTCCTGTGAATATCCATTCACAAGCAATTGTTTCAAGATTGTGTTCAGACAGGCCACCGTGTTTACAGACCCCGTGGATTCCTGTCTTGATTCTTTATGCGCGGCTCTCATCTGGCGCATACGGGTCCTTTCCGGATCAGAGTAGTTCATTATGAATAAAGTTTTGTTCCTATTTTTTATTAATATTATAAATCTTCATCACGCACACTGTTCCATTCAGGTCAACACGCACACGTAAATGTTAATTCTGATTATAATAAGCCGCGGATTTGAAAAGGTCAGAAAAATTTTTAAAAATTTTTCTGACCTTTTGTCTCGTGGCTCTTATTATTAGTAAAACAACATTTTAAAGATCATGACAGAAGAAGTAAAACAACTTATTCAAAATGCCAGAAAAGGTGACGCGATAAGCCAGGCTTCTCTTGCGACGCGGTACCGTAATGGTGATGGTGTGTCTAAATCCACAATAAAGGCTATATGGTGGTATGAAAGAGCACGCTTCATTGACAACGCATCAGATGACGATCCTGATTTTGTCGTGATAAATTATGCGGCTTTCTGCGAAGATAACATCTCTCTCTCTCATTCACCGATTGTCCGTCCATTTCTCAAAGGCGTGGGGGCCTTCGCAGGATGGTTGGCTCCGTATCTTTATTACAAAGAGCCGAACTATCTGCTTGATAGAATGTGGGACATGATAAGGCGAGTAACAGGGACTGTTTTCGGTTTTATTTTGGAATTTCTTTGGGAGATTTTCATTGTGGTCGTTCCGGCTTTGTTGATCGCGTATATTATTTTGTCAATAAAGAAATAATGGTTGATTTTT
>CAVBMN010000184.1:0-2353 GCA_963596515.1 bacterium | reverse complement strand
ACGCCTACGCCAAGGAACTCGCCTGCCCGGTGATCATCTGCCACAAGTCCCGCGAAAGAGCCAATGTCGTGGCCTCCATCACCGCCATCGGAGATGTTGAAGGCAAGAACATCGTGATCGTGGACGACCTGATCGACACCGCCGGAACCCTCGTGAAGGCAGCTGAGGTGCTGATGGAGAAAGGTGCCGCAAGTGTCAGGGCATGTGCCACACATGCAGTGCTTTCAGGACCGGCCTACGACAGGATCAACAACTCCTGCCTGAAGGAAGTGTTTGTCACAGACACGATTCCTCTCAAGGAAGGAGCCGACACAAGCAAGATAAAGGTAGTCTCAATGGCCGAGACCTTCGCGTCGATCATCCGCAAGGTCTATAACTACGAGCCTATCAGCACGGAATTTATATTTTAGGAATATATGAAAACAGTTCTCGCCGCGATAATCATCCTCGGAATCGGAGTCATCGGAATGTGCTTCAACATCATATTCCGAAAGAACGGGAAGTTCCCGGAAACTGAGATCAGCCGCAACGAGAACATGAGGAAGTTGGGAATCAAGTGCATGAGGGAGCAGGACGAGGAGATCTTCTCCAAGAAGAAGCCCCAGAGGAATGCTTCCTGCACCGGTTCCTACAGCGACGCCTGCACCGGATGCGGTTTCTATGAATATGAGTTCGGAAACAAGAAGCCGAAGAAGTAGAATCGCGGAAAGTGTTTAACTATTAAGAAGCAAAGGAGTATTTATGAGTTTAGTAGCCATTGTGGGACGCCCGAACGTTGGCAAGTCCACACTTTTCAACAGACTTGTCGGAATGCGTCAGGCCATCGTTGACGAGACCGCCGGCGTGACAAGAGACCGCCACTACGGCAAATGCGAATGGTGCGGCAAGGAGTTCTCCGTGGTGGACACGGGAGGCTGGACGACCAATTCGGACGATGTGTTCGAGGAGGCCATCCGCAAGCAGGTCGTGATCGCCATCGAAGAGGCTGACGCTGTGATATTCATGGTCGAGGCCGCCGCAGGCATCACCGACTACGACGCGGAGATCGCCGACATCCTCCGCCGGAGCAAAAAGCCTGTCGTCCTGTGTGTCAACAAGGTGGATTCCGGAGAGAAGATGTTCGACGCCTACCAGTTCTATTCATTGGGACTGGGAGAAATCTGGACCACGTCAGCGGCCAACGGAAGCGGCACCGGCGATCTTCTGGACGAGGTCCTGCGCGTCCTTCCCGAGGAGAAACCACAGCAGAACGATGACCGTCCTGACCTTCCGCACATCGCGATTGTGGGAAAGCCGAACGTCGGCAAGTCGTCTTTGACCAATGCCCTCCTTGGCGAGGAAAGGAACATAGTCACACCAGTAGCCGGCACCACAAGAGACTCAATCTCAACCCTCTACAACAAGTTCGGCCATGAGTTCATGCTCGTGGACACCGCCGGAATGCGTAGGAAGGCCAAGGTCAACGAGGACCTTGAGTTCTATTCCGTGATGCGTTCCATCAGGGCGATCGAGCATTCCGACGTCTGCATCCTGATGATCGACGCCAACAGCGGAATGGAGGCTCAGGACATGAGCATATTCAACCTCATCGTCCGCAACCGCAAGGCCTGCGTGCTGGTGGTCAACAAATGGGACCTCTTCCTCAAGGACAGCAACACGATGAAGGAATATGAAGCCTCGCTGCGCCGCCGCATCGCTCCGTTCGACGACGTGCCGATCATATTCACGTCCGTCACAAAGAAACAGAGGATCATGGATGTGCTGGACGCGGCCGAACACGTCTATGAGAATTATTCCCGCAAGCTTCCGACAGCAAGGCTGAACGAGGCGCTGCTGCCGGAGATCGAGAACTATCCACCACCGGCTTGGAAAGGCAAGTACGTGAAGATCAAGTATGTGACTCAGCTGCCTACACGTTTTCCGGCGTTCGCTTTCTTCTGCAACCTGCCGCAATACGTCAAGGAGCCGTACAAGAGATTCCTTGAGAACAAGCTGAGGGAGCATTTCGATCTGCACGGATGCCCTGTGCAGGTCTTTATGAGGGCCAAATAATGTCTGCCTATGCTGCTGGAGATTCTGAAAGCGTTTATAATCGGCATCTGTGCTTCGGCTCCGCTCGGGCCGGTGGCGATTCTTGTGCTTCAGAAATCCATCTGCTACGGACATAAGGCCGGTTTCACCACAGGGCTTGGAGCCTCGCTAGTGGACACTGCCTATGCGATCATCTCGATTTTCGCCTGGGCCTTCGCCCAGAATTTCATCAACACCTACGAATCAATAATATTCCTGATCGGCGGCCCTGTGATCGCTCTTTTGGGATATTCAATGGCCTTCAAGGATCCGTTCAGGAAGA
>CAVBMN010000183.1:0-2367 GCA_963596515.1 bacterium | reverse complement strand
TTGACAGGCCTTGTGGTGTCGTCCGCGTTCGGCTTTCCGCCCGGCCATCCGGTGATGGTGTGCTGGAAGTCGTTGAAGACATCTATGTTGATCTTGTCGTAAGGACCGTAAAGTTCGATGAGCTCTCCAAGTGAATTCTCGAAATAGTCCTGTTGCTTCAGTTTGAGGATAGGCTTGTGAACTTTCTGGCAGAGCCATACGACAGCCTTGCGGATCAGGTTCGGTGTCCATTGGCAAGGGCCGACCATCCAAGGGGCCACGAGTCTGGTCAGCATCGAGGCTGACATCTCGTCGGTGTAGAAAGTGATGTTGTCGTGCTCCTGAAGCCACGTCGCCGGGCAAGACGGATCAATGTCGCCCTCCACAACTTTCTTGACCACGGCGGCCTTGTCCTCTCCCCAAGCCATCAGGATTATCCTGCGGGCGCTCATCATCGTGCCGATGCCTATTGTGATCGCTGTCTTAGGGGTGACGGAGATGTCACCGTTGAAATTGCGGGCCTGTCTCTTTCTTGACTGGTATGATAGCGGAACGGTGCGCGTGCGGCTTTTCTCGGAGGAGCCAGCCTCGTTGAAACCGACCTGACCGCCTTCGCCGACACCGATCACAAGCAGATCGAGGCCTCTCGCGATCTTGTCAAACTCGGCGCAATAGTCGGAAACCTCCTCCTTGGAGACTGTGCCGTCAGGAATATGAATGTTCTCCTTCTTGACATCCACATTGTCGAGAAACTCGGCGTGGAGTCTGTGGTTGCGGCTCTGGACGGAGTCGCTGTCGCAAGGGTAATATTCATCGATGGAGAACACCTCGACATTGGCGAATGAGACCTTGCCTTCCTTGAACTGCTCTGTCAGGTTGTTGTAGAGGGACACCGGAGTCTTTCCGGTGGTGAGACCGAGTTTGAAGGTGCGCGGAAGCGCCGCTCTCTCGTGGTCCTTGATGGCTTTGACAATGAGGTCGGCAACCTTGTCGCTGCCGATCGCCGCATCGTCAAAAATCTCGGTGGTGATCTTCTCGAATGAGTGGAGAATGCTCTTAGGCAGGTTCTCCTCAATCAGTCCACCGTCCTTTGGTAAAGAAAAGTGTTTCATTTCTTTGAGCTTAAAATTTCGTTGAATATGATATGTTTCGCCAGCCCGTTTCCGGACCAAAAGCTCTATGTGTTTTCCGTGGAATAAGCAATCGCTGAAAATCTTTGCCGAATCTGTGGCAACTCATTTTTGCCGCTTGCTAAAACGGCCACGGACGCCGCGTCAGATCACTACAATTTAGATGCCGCGACACCGAATGTGTCACCGTGCTCCAAATCTCCGTATTCAAGTCCCCGCTTCAGCCAGGTGTAGCGCTGCTTCGCCGTCCCGTGGGTGAATGATTCCGTCACCACGTAGCCTTGCGCCTTCTTTTGGAGGTAGTCGTCTCCGATCTTCGAGGCGCAGTTCAGGGCGTTCTCTATGTCGCCTTTCTCCAGGGACTTATACTTCTTGTCGTCATTCATCGCCCAGACTCCGGCGTAGTAGTCCGCCTGAAGCTCAAGCCTGACACTTATGGCATTCGCCTCGGTCTTGCTGACTCTCGCCATCTTCTGGTGCGCCTGTCCGAGCGTGCCCAGAAGGTACTGGACGTGGTGGCCTACCTCGTGGGCGATGACATATGCGTAGGCCAGGTCACCGTCAGCTCCGATCTGCCGCTTCATCGAGGTGAAGAAACTGAGGTCGATGTAAACGCTCTGGTCGGCCGAACAATAGAACGGTCCTACCGATGAGTTTGCCGCTCCGCATCCGGAAGTGGTTGATCCTGAATATAACACCATCTTCGGCGGGTCATATTCATAGCCATACTTTGCGAATATGGCTGTCCAGACATCTTCCGTTCCGGCGAGGACTTTCTTTGTGAACGATGCGAGTTCCTGTTCTTCGGCGGAGAACTCCACCGTCCCGTCCGTTTGCTCAGTGCCTTGGATCGAGGATACTCCCTCCAGCACGGACGAAGGATCCCCTCCGAGCAGCATTACAATCAATGCGATGACAATTGTTCCGCCCAGACCCACTCCGGCCTTGGCCCCGCGTCCCATTCCTCGTCTGTCGTCCACATTCGTGCTTTCGCGTCTTCCTTGAAGGTTCATATTAATCTCAGTGTTGATTTAAATCATACAAAGATACTTACTTTTTCCTGTAAGGCGGATTGGTTTTCCGAAAAAATCCAAAAGCCCCAAAAGCTTTTTGTGGAATGTTTTGGAATATCGGAGGAAAATCAATAACTTTGCAATCCTTAGGGAAGCGAAAGCGCGATGCTTCCCGAGGAAATGTCTGCTTGAATATGCCCGAATGGCGGAATTGGTAGACGCGTTGGACTCAAAATCCAATGTCC
>CAVBMN010000182.1:0-2372 GCA_963596515.1 bacterium | reverse complement strand
AACAACCTTACGGACATCTCGATGGACAGGGAATATGCAGACATCTGCGGCATCTCCGAAAATGATCTGAAAGAGTATTTCCCAGAGAGCGTCAAGGAACTGGCAGAAGCCAACGGGCTGTCTGTGGAGGATTGCTACCGGAAACTGGCAGAGATGTACGACGGATATCATTTCCACCACAAAGCCATCGGGGTTTACAACCCGTTCAGTCTGCTCAACACTTTCAGGAGACGCGAGTTTCTTGAGTACTGGTTCGAGACAGGCACCCCGTCCTTCCTCGTGGAGGTGATGCGACGTACCGACTATGACATCACACAGCTCACCGACCAAGAAGCCGACACCACCCTGCTCACCGACATTGACTCCGCCTTCCTCAATCCGGTACCACTTCTCTACCAGAGCGGCTACCTCACCATCAAGGGCTACGAGCCGGACTTCCAGATCTACCACCTCGGTTTCCCGAACCTTGAGGTCAGGCACGGCTTCCTGAACTACCTTATGCGCTACTACGCCCCGACCGAGGAGGTCACCGGGACAATGCTCATCGCAAGGATGACAAGGGACATCCGGGCCGGCAAGCCGGAAAGCTTTATGGAGCGCCTTGACGCATTCTTCGCAAGGATCAACTACCAGATACAAGCCGACTGCGAGAAGGACTTCCAGTACGCGATGTACATCATCATCGAGCTGATGGGCGAATATGTCGAGACGGAAAGAGCCTCCTCCAACGGGCGCATCGACATCCTCATCAAGACAAAGGACTACATCTACATAATCGAGATCAAGGCCGACTCAACCCCGGACGAAGCCCTCGGCCAGATCGAGGCGAAAGGCTACGCACGCCCTTTCGCCGATGACCCGCGCAAGCTATTCAAAATCGGTGTCAACTTCTCCACAGCCAACAGACGCATCGACGGCTGGAAGGTCAGATGAAATACAAGTTTTACGTAAGCGTGCTTTGTTGCCGAAGCGTGATTTTATCTGACTTTATCGTTAGAAAGTTTGGAATATCAATGATTTTTCGTAAATTTGCAGTGACAGAATCCGCCACGCTTCCCACTTGAACAGCGAACCAGGGCGGGTCTTTTGCTTTTTATGAGTACAATAAGATTATACACCAAACTAGCCCTCTCTATTTCTGATCAAATAGAATTGTTGAGAAATAGAGGTTTAATCATAGCGGATACCTCCAAAGCAGAGAAATTTCTTGGAGAAGTCAGTTATTTTCGATTTGTCCAGTACCTTCGTCCTATGGAGGCCGACAAAACAACACATAAATTTAAACCCAACAGTCGATTTGAAGATGCTGTGGCTCTATACAATTTTGACATAGAGTTGAGGGACTTGATGTTTAAGGCAATCCAACGATTAGAGATAGCCTTACGTACAAAGATAATACAAGAGTTTTCTTTGGTTTATGGACCATTTTGGTTCTTCAACACAAATCTTGCAGACGATGAACACAAGTTTATTGAGAATATGAACTCAATAGACAGAGAACTTCAGCGTAGCAAAGAAGATTTTATTCAGGAACATAGGCGCAATTATGACAAGCCTCTATTCCCTCCTGCTTGGAAAACTCTTGAGTTGGCCTCTTTAGGAACACTCTCAAAGCTTTATTACAATTTTAGTGATAAGAAATTGAAAAAGCGTGTAGCTCGTCAATTCAATCTTCCTCAGCACGAAGTGTTGGAAAGCTGGATGCGAAGTATCACTGTCTTAAGGAACTGTTGTGCACATCACTCACGCCTTTGGAATCGCCACCTTGCTAATGCCCCACAAATGAACGCTTCATTACGTGGGGCTTGGATAAACATTGAAGGCATCGACGCTAACAAAGTTTACGCAATAGCCTGTTGCATTGCATATTGGATTGATTCTATGGGATATGGAACTGATTTCAAGAATAACCTAAAGTCTTTGCTCGCCTCTTATCCACAAGTGGATCCGAAAGCAATGGGATTCCCAGACAATTGGGATTCAGAGCCTCTGTGGATATGACACTTACACTAGACACAAGTGAGTGTGCCAGATGCGATCATTCCACAAAGGGTAGGCATTTATCTGCAAGCTTGATATGAAATCCGCTCAGAGACATTTATGAAGAGGGTCAAGTGTAGCCTTTCGGTGACATTTTCAGGCAAAAACGTCACCGAAGAAGGCCACGATATGGTGCGAAAGCACTTCTGAGGGTATCGCACGGCATAATCAAAACGACAAACTTGTGGGCATTCCCGAGGGTGGCTGAACGGTGCGAGTCAGGGCATAAGCTTCGGCCAAGGTTTCGCAAAATGCGAATAAACGTTTTAAATGCTGAATATCAAAAAATTTCGCAAATTTTTCTTGCATATTTTTTGTTAAAGGAGTACTTT
>CAVBMN010000181.1:0-2384 GCA_963596515.1 bacterium | reverse complement strand
CGCTTTCACAATGATCCTGATTTTCAAGACGATTTCTTCAAAAAGGACACGGACTACAATCCGACAGGCTACATAATCGGCTATCTTGCGGGTGCCGGATGCCTTGCCGCAGGGATTCCTCTTTGGATCAAAGCCGACAAGGCTTTCAACGAGATCGCGGACGACTACAACCGCAACTACGGCCGCCGCAATCTCGGCTACAGTTCCTCACTCACCGTCGGCCCGACCCGCTCCGGAATCGGACTGGCGCTGAACTTCTAAAAAGGATAGCGGAAGACAAGCCTTTGAATATCAAGATAAAAACGTTCCTCCTCCCAATTGGTCCAACAGAGAGAAGGAATAATTACTCCTCTGAATATAAATAAGTTAGACTTCACGGATTCCTTTTTTATGGGAATACGGAATATTTTGACTAACTTGCAATGTTTTGGGTCGCCTTGTAAGGCAAAAGACGTTGCGTCCACGATGCGGAGACTCCGCAAAGCAAGATGTGTCATAATATTGCGGCAAAGCGGCCGGAACGGTTTACTTAACATAACTAAACATATTAAGAATATGTCACTGAACAAAGTAATGCTGATCGGTAACGTTGGAAAAGACCCGGAAGTACGTTACCTTGATGGAAACAACAACCCTAATTCAGGAAGCACGAAGGTGGCGACGTTCACCCTCGCGACGACTGAACGCTATCGTGACCGCAATGGAGAACTTCGAGAGAACACGGAATGGCACAACATCGTGGCCTGGAGGAATTCGGCTGACGTGGCGGAGAAATACATCCGCAAAGGCACGCAGCTCTACATCGAGGGCAAGCTGAGAACCCGGTCGTGGACAGACCAGACTGGCAACAAGAGATACACCACGGAAATCACGGTGGACAATCTGCAGTTGCTTGGAAGAAAGTCTGACAATCCTGGAGCACAGGATGGTGGACAGGCCCAAGGTGGATACCAGCCACAGGGCCAAGGGTACGGGCAGCCGGCCCTTCGACAGGCTCAGGGACCGGTCGGGAATGCAGCACAAGGACAGGCAAGCGGTCCGGCTCAAGGTCCGGCATACGCTCAGCCTCAGTACCAGCAGGGAGGTTACCAGCAACAGCAGCAAGCGGCCCTTCGACAAGCTCAGGGACCAGTCGGGAATATCGCTCAGGGACCGGTTCAGCAGCCACAGCAGCAGACTCCGGTGAATCCTATCGAGGTCGCCGCAGCCGATATGCCACAGGATGACCTTCCGTTCTAATATTCACAAAGGTCTTTGGACAAATCCTTCTGCCTCAAGAAAAAAAAAGGATATTGTCTTGAAAGCCGGAACTGTTTTTAAGGAATATACAAAACGAATATTATCAGATATGAGTTCAAAACTTGACGTAGTCCTTGGTCTCCAGTGGGGAGACGAAGGAAAAGGTAAGATTGTGGATGTGCTTGCAGGCCGTTACCCGGCCGTGGCGAGATTCCAGGGTGGCCCGAACGCAGGGCATTCCCTCCATTTCGACGGCAAGAACTTCGTGGTCCGCAGCATCCCTTCAGGAATATTCCGTGAAGGCTCCACCAACATCATCGGAAGCGGTGTCGTTCTGGATCCCATCACGCTCCGAGAGGAATGCGCGAATGTGGAGAAGATGAACATCAACCCGAAAGAGAAACTGTTCATCTCCAAGAAGGCCAACCTGATCCTTCCTACCCACAGACTTCTGGATGCGGCTTACGAGGCGGCTGCCGGAAAGGGAAAGATCGGTTCCACCCTCAAGGGTATCGGACCGACCTACACCGACAAGATCAGCAGGCACGGCCTGAGGGTCGGCGACATCCTCGCCCCAGACTTCAAGGAAAGGTTCGAGAAACTCAAGGCCAGACATATTCAGTTGCTTTCTGACCTGCACTTCGAGTGCGATCCGGACAAGGACGAGACCGAGTGGATGAGCGCCATCGAGTTCCTCAAGGAATTCAAGCTGATTGACTGCGAGTATTTCGTGAACAAGTGGCTGGAAGACAAGCCTATGCTTGCCGAAGGAGCGCAGGGTTCGATGCTTGACATCGACTACGGTTCCTACCCGTTCGTGACATCATCCTCGACCACGGTCGGCGGTGTCTGCACCGGACTCGGTGTCGCCCCGTCAAAGATCGGACACGTCTATGGAATATTCAAGGCCTACTGCACCCGTGTGGGCAGTGGCCCGTTCCCGACTGAACTTTTCGATGAGACTGGAGAGAAAATCCGTCAGGTCGGACACGAGTTCGGAGCCGTCACAGGTCGTCCTCGCCGCTGCGGATGGCTGGATCTCGTGGCGTTGAAGTACACCGTAATGATCGACGGCATCACCGATCTCATTATGATGAAGTCCGACTGCCTGGACGATTTCGAAACCATCAAGGTCTGCACTTCCT
>CAVBMN010000180.1:0-2505 GCA_963596515.1 bacterium | reverse complement strand
AAGAGAAAGAGAATAAAAAAGGATTCTTCAGCAACTGGATAGTCAAGAACATCATCCTGGCGTTCTTGTTCTTTACGGTTCTGATATTAGTAAGCTCGCTGCTGCTCAGCGTTCTGACCAACCACGGAAAGACTATAGAGGTGCCGGATTTAACAAGCCTCAGCGTTGCCGAGGCGAAATATGAGGCCTCAAAGTCCAAGCTCAAGGTGGAGGTCATCGACTCCATTTTTGTCAGGAAGATGGAGAAGGGTGCCGTTTACAGCCAGAACCCGAAACCGGGCTCCCGTGTCAAGCAGGGCAGAAGGATACTCCTCACCATCAACGCGAAGAACGCCAAGAAAGTCAGTATGCCGAACCTTGTCGGCTACTCGATGCGACAAGCCAAGGCCGAGCTCAATTCACGTGGTTTGGCTTTAGGCAAACTAATCTATGTCAACGACATAGCCACAAACAACGTGCTGAGGCAAATCTACCGGAACCGTGAGATCAGACCGGGAAAGCAGATCGAGACCGGCTCGGAGATCAACCTTGAGGTCGGGCTCAATCCGGAGGACAATCTGACATATATTCCTAATGTCAAGGGATTGAAATATCTCAGGGCAGTCGATGCCGTTCACGACAACTCATTGAATATCGGCCGTATCGTGTTCGACAAGAGTGTGAGGAACTATACCGATTCTCTGAACGCCTCGGTAACCAGACAGACTCCGGAAGTCTCCGGGAATCCTATTCTTATGGGTTCGGACGTGACCCTTTACCTTTCATTGGAGAATTAACGTGGACGAGGAGAGACTTTACAACGATCAGGAAGAAAACGTCGAGGATGAAGAGCAGGGGATGTTCGAGCATTTCCGGCTCAATGTCGATGTCGGGCAGACTCCTATGCGTGTGGACAAGTATATGGCCACGCATCTTGAGGACACTTCCAGGCACAGGGTTCAGTGTGCCATCAAGGAAGGATATGTGCGTGTGAATGACAAGGTTGCGAAAGCGAACCTGATCATCAGACCGGGAGATGTCATCCGCTTTGTGATGCCGTACCGCCGCCGTGGCCTTGAAATCCTGCCTCAGGACATTCCATTGAATATAGTCTATGAGGACAATGACCTACTCGTAGTCAACAAAGCCGCCGGAATGGTCGTACATCCCGGGCACGGGCACTTCGAGGGGACCCTCATCAACGCTCTATCCTATCATTTAGGAATATCTCAGGGCCCGGATGCGGCCGATGAGCGGATGGGAATACTTGTGCATAGAATCGACAAGGACACCTCCGGGCTTCTCGTGGTGGCTAAAAACGATGAGACACAGCTGGATCTGGCTAGACAATTCTTCGATCATTCGATCGAGAGGCGGTACGTGGCCGTTGTCTGGGGCAATATCAAGGAGGATGAGGGAACGATTGACGGGAACATCGGGCGCGATCCTAACGACAGGCTGCGGTTCAGGGTCTACACCGGCGATGATGACCGTGGCAAGCACGCTGTGACGCATTATAAGGTGTTGGAAAGATTTGGTTATGTGACGGTTGTCGAGTGCAAGTTGGAGACAGGACGCACGCACCAGATAAGGGTTCATATGAGTTACATCGGGCATCCGTTGTTCAATGATGAGAGGTACGGTGGCTCGGAGATCCGCAAGGGTACCATCTATGCCAAGTACCGTCAGTTCATCCAGAATTGTTTTGAGATCTGCCCCCGTCAGGCGCTTCACGCCAAGACACTCGGTTTCGTCCATCCTGGCACCGGCAAATGGATCCAGTTCGATTCACAACTTCCGGAAGATATGACGGCGATGATTGACAAATGGAGGAACTATGTCAACTTTGTCGGAGTGGAGGAAGATGAATAATTTCATATTGAACTGATTTAGAAAGATTTCAGGTTGGATAGCCGAAATATAAGAAGAAACTTCCAGATGTTGAGCTACCGATTGGATAGCCAGAATAAAAAAGGAAAATTCAGAATTTTGCACGGTGGACCAAAATTCTGAATTTTCTTTTTATTCTGGCCATAGGGAATTATCTGAATTATTCTGAATGAATGGAAACTGAACGTAAGTGATTAATCAACCATCTCGCATATTATTTTTTCAGTTATAACTGAAAAATTGCTATATTCGTGAAAAATTTTCAGTTATGTTTGAAAATCTTGATGCTATAGCCAAATACAATTTTTGGGGAAACGCCGAACCAGAGGTGGGATTTCTTCGGGCAAGCTATACGAACAGAATCGCTGGATACTCATCAGACAGAGTCGTGAAG
The DNA here is from genome assembly GCA_963596515.1 of bacterium. Lineage (GTDB taxonomy): Bacteria > Bacteroidota > Bacteroidia > Bacteroidales > UBA932 > Cryptobacteroides. The sequence goes on along the minus strand of CAVBMN010000180.1, from coordinate 242 downwards.
GTTTTGATTGGACAGAGACGGGTGGGCAAAAGCTACATATTGAGGCAGGTTGCGAAAGACTTGATTTCCAAAGGGGTGAACAAGAAGAACACTTTCTTCGTCAATAAGGAATATCTTGCCTTCGATTCTGTAAGGACTTATCACGACTTGGAAAATCTGTTCCAAGAATATAAGAAGAAACTGGCTCCAGAGGGGAAAATATACATATTCCTTGATGAGGTTCAGGAAATCGAAGAGTGGGA
>CAVBMN010000179.1:0-2525 GCA_963596515.1 bacterium | reverse complement strand
CTCTGGGAAGCTGCACGATGAAGTACAACCCTAAGATCAACGAGGAGATCGCCGGGATGAAGGGCTTCCTCGGACTGCATCCTTTGCAGCCGGCATCCACGGTACAGGGCGCGCTGGAGGTCTATTACAATATGGACAAGGCCCTTTCCGCCATCACCGGAATGGCTCACTTCACGTTCAACCCTTGCGCCGGCGCGCACGGCGAGCTGACCGGTCTGATGATAATGCGTCAGTACCACATACTGAACGGTGACCTCAAGAGAACTAAGGTGATCGTGCCGGACAGCGCACACGGGACGAACCCTGCCAGCGCCGCCGTCTGCGGTCTGGAGGTGGTTGTCGTGAAGTCCAAGGCTGACGGTCTCGTGGATGTGAACGACCTCAAGCCTCTGCTCGGCGACGACATCGCCGGCATTATGATGACGAACCCTAACACCCTCGGCCTTTTCGAGAAGGACATCGAGGAGATCGCCGCCCTCATCCACGGATGCGGAGGCCTTCTCTACTACGATGGAGCGAATATGAATCCGCTCATCGGTGTGGCCCGCCCAGGTGATATGGGATTCGACATCCTTCACCTGAATCTGCACAAGTCGTTCTCGACCCCTCACGGCGGCGGAGGTCCTGGATCAGGCCCTGTCGGTGTCTGCGAGAAACTGGTTTCTTACCTGCCTGTCCCTAAGGTTGTCAAGGATGAATATGGCCAGTTCAAGGTTCGCGGACGCGCCGGTGTGGGCAAAAGTGACAGCGAGAAGAATTCACGCGATTGCGGAAAGACGGCCGGTGAGGTGTCCGGATTCCTGGGCAACTTCGGCGTGATCCTCAGAGCCTACGCCTACATCCTTTCACTCGGCCGTGAGAACGTCAAGTTGGTCGGAAAGTACGCCACTCTTGGGGCAAACTACATCAAGGAGAGCCTCAAGGAGTACTACAAGCTTCCTATTCCGACTGTCTGCAAGCACGAGTTCGTCTATGATGGTCTTGTGAACGACGGCTCGAAGAAGGCCGCTGACGGAACTGTCGAGAGAGAAGGCGCGACCACATTGGATGTCGCCAAGAGGCTTCTCGACTTCGGCTTCCACGCCCCGACGATCTACTTCCCTCTGCTCTTCCATCAGGCCATCATGATCGAGCCTACGGAGACTGAGTCGATTGAGACCCTGGACGCTTTCATCGAGGTGATGAAGAAGATCGCCCTTGAGGCCGCCGAGGATCCAGCTATGCTCAAGAGCGCTCCTCACAGCGCTCCGATCACCCGTCCGGACGAGACCACGGCTGCCCGCCAGCCGATCCTCAAGTTCCAGGACGAGATGTAACAACCTGCCTTTGAATATGAACGAGGGCTGGCCGTTGAATTTCGGCCAGCCCTCGTCTCATTCACCGGAACGTTACAGCGAGTCCGGATATTCTATCTCCATATTGAACTTAGGCACGTCTGGATTGGCTTCCCGGTGGCTTTCCTTGACAGCCTTCCACATCTCTTTCACGATCTCCGGATGCTCGGCCGCCACATCGGTTGACTCGCGGGGATCGTCTTTCAGATTGTACAATTCCATCTCCGTGTTCCCCTTGAGGACCTTGCGCACGATTCCTTTCCAGTCTCCGATTCGCACGGCCACCCATCCTTTCGCCCCCGGGAACTCCCAGTAAAGATATTCGTGATCCTTCTGCTCTCCGGCCTTTATGCCGCTTGCCTGGCTGTACAGTTTTCCGCCGGCGGTTTTGGAAAGGATGCTGGAGGCAAATGACACTCCGTCATTCTCCGGAGCCTCGACTCCGACAATCTCGGCGAGCGTCGGCATGATGTCAGCGAAACTGGAGATGCGCTGGATCCTCTCGCATTGCTTCCCTTCACCCCAGCGCAGGACAAACGGCATCCTGATGCCACCCTCGTGCAGCGAAGACTTGCCCCAGCCTTTTCCGCATTTGAACGGACCACCGCTTTGGAAATATTCCATCGGCGAGTTGCCGTTGCTCGCCGGGCCGTTGTCCGAGGTGACAATGAATATCGTGTTTTCCCATATTCCTAAATCCTTCAGTTTCCGCACAAGGTCTCCCACCTGCTTGTCGATGTGGGTCACCATCGCGGCGTAGGTGGCGTGCGGGTACCTGTTCGGCAGGTACATCCCCGGATCCGTGCACGGCTCCTCGTCCCCGAGTTTGTCCACATAATGCATTACCTCGTCCAGCGGTGCCTGAACGGCGCTGTGAGGCACGGTTGTGGTCCACATCACGAAGAACGGTGAGGATGCGTTGTCCTCCACGAACTTGACCATCTTGTCGTACATCAGGTCGCAGCTGTAGTGCTCGCCACCATACTGGGTGTAGTTGTTCACATCGTATTTGTCCAGATTGTCCGGGAACTTGCAGCCCTGGACCACGAGCTCGTTGCCCGTCTCGACTTCAACGCCATTCTCCCATAGTTTTACAGGATAGTAGGAGTGTGCGAGAGCCTGACAGTTGAATCCGTAGAAATAGTCGAATCCCATAGTGTTCGGGAGCGACGCGCTTTTCGGGAACCCGAG
>CAVBMN010000178.1:0-2527 GCA_963596515.1 bacterium | reverse complement strand
GCCTTGAGTGCCACCTTGAGTGCCACCTTGAGTGCCACCTTGAGTGCCACCTTGAATATCGTAACCTACAACATCCGTTTCCGCATCAGGATGTTCCTCTCTCCAGACCTCTATGATATTCGGGAACGTAATGGTGAACTGGGCTCTGTCAGAGAAAAATGACGGAAGCATTCTTTCACTGAAGTATGGCAGAGCTTTGATCGGATTGATGATCTTTCCCATACCAGAACCTTTGCGCTCCATATATCCCAGTTGGGCAAATATATCCGCTATCACAGGATTACGTCTCACGGAAGGGATTTCCTCTATATTCATTTCCTGAATATAGCGTCCCTCCGGCATAGAGCCCGGAGAATATATCATCAAACGGTCATCAAACATATCCACGTGCACCTCACTGCCTTGAATCAGGTAATCACGATGGGCAAGAGCGTTCGTTACCGCTTCCATCACGCTGCGTTCTATATATTCCGGAATTTCTATGCGCTGCATAGGTTCTTTGTACCACAGGGTACGTATGTTGCGACGGATAAACGACATTGTGTCTTCCAAGAGTGAGACCAAACTGCCCGTTATCTCTGTGCTGTCCAGCGCATCAATCGTCCCTCCCGCTTTAGTCTTGCCGTTCCATCTTGTGCAGAACACACGGCTTTGGCGTAATGGGCACTCATCAGCCATCAAGAGTCCCGCGTTTGTCAGGATGCCTTTGCCGTCAACCAAACCGAACGAACGGTAATATTTGTTGTCAAAGCTCAACCCATTCCAAGCATAGTAGCGACCACGCAATCTGGTGAAGGCATAGTCGTCAAATGTCTCACCGCTCGGACGCGCATCAAACGATGAGTTGTGTCCTTTCAACACCAGACGTTTATGTTCGGTTGCCTCCGCTATCACCGATTCATTGCCTATCCGCACGAAGGTTTCCAGTACGCCATCACCCAGATAATAGTATGGGGTATCATTTCCCGACAACACGTGAAGGAGGAGAATTTCTTTCCCATCCACTTGTTCCATCTTCATATTGACTTGCGGGACAGGGTCTATGCGCTCTTTTATCTTTTGGCTGACGAATTCCGAATCATCCTTGGCATTTTCCAGTCCGACGACAGTGTCGTCATCCGCTATGCCAAAAAGCAGGCAACCGCCGTCACCATTGGCAAAGGCGCTTACACTTTTCAGCCAACTCTTCACTTTGCGGTGCTCCACGTCCTGCTTCTTGTCGTATTCAGTAGTTTCTCCTATGAATTTCTTGATATCCATAATTTTATGCTTGGTTTTTCCGACCTCAATGGATTCTTACCTTATATGACAAATGTAATAATTATCACAATTATAAGCAACAACATCCACCCCGTTGCAGAGCCGGTCTCTATGTCATCTTTCACGACAATATAGCACTATTGCACGAAATTAATACAACTTTAGCCCAAATACGCATAAAACAAATGCAGTTTTTCTTAAAATATGCACTAAACAGATGCAAAATACTCATCCTTAAAGTTGACGAGATAGACCTTGTCGGTGGCGCGGGTGATGGCGGTGTAGAGCCATTTGAGATCATCGACGGTGAGCTCGTCCTGCCAGAACGGGTTGTCAATGAAGACACAGCTCCACTGGCCGCCCTGGCTTTTGTGGCAGGTGATGGCGTTGGCATATTTGAGTTGGAGAGCGTTGTAATAAGGATCCTCACGGACGGCTTCGTAGCGCTTTTTCTTGGTCGGGATGTCGGCGTAGTCCTCATTAACACCGTTGTAGAGCTGATTCTGCTGCTCGTAGCTCAACGACGCGGACTCGGACTCAAGGGTGTCAAGACAGACTTTCGCCACGATCTCAGTGTCATCATAGTCCGGAAAGGAAAGGCGAGCATCGGCGAAATGAAGGCCGTAACGATCTTCGAAATTCCTGATGGACACCAACTTGGCGATGTCACCGTTGGCGATGTAGTCCATCCCCTTAACTCCTTTGAGAAACTGGTAGCAGTTCTTGACGATCATCAGTTTCTCACCACGGACCAGACGCTCCTCGTCATAAAACACCTGAGCGCGTATCCCGGCATTGTAGCGGTTGGCCCTCTTATTGGAGCGGCAAAGCACCACGGCGTCGTCTTTTGAATATTCAGAGAAATATGCCGAGTTCAGGGTGTCGATCAGTTCTCCGCCGGTTATCCGCACGACATCATCGAAGCCGTCAACACACAGCCCCAGTTCATCTGGAGTGAACATTCCGTCTCCATACAGGTCAGAGGCTATGAGTTCACGCAATTTTGTGGCATTGTATAAAATACCCGACTCTTTCTGCTGGCGGACAACCTCGGTGAGACTGCAATAACGCACACCTCCGAAGCCATCCATATATTCCTTCGCCAAAGCTGGAGAGGCATCCATTCCGACAGGAGGCAGCTGTGCTGAGTCGCCGATCATTATCAAACGGCAGTCGTTGCCGGCGCGGACATATTCAACAAGATCTTTCAGAAGGTCGCCGGTTCCGAATTGGGTGGTTCCCTGACGCTGCGAGTCATCTATGCCGA
>CAVBMN010000177.1:0-2554 GCA_963596515.1 bacterium | reverse complement strand
GCCTCGGAGAATCTGCGGAACGCCGAGAGCGACTATTCACGCTACAAGGCTTTGCTTGCGAAGGATGCCGTGACACGCCAGCAATATGATGCCGTGGAGACAAGGTACAAGACGGCCAAGGCCCGTTACGAGCAGGTCCTGCGGCAGCGTAACTCCGCATCGCTCAGCAAGAACGAGCAGACTGGCCGTCTTGGACAGAGCACCGCTATGGTGGATGTCTCCCGTTCAGCTCTTGAACTGGCCAGACTGAATCTGTCCTACACGGTCATCGTGGCTTCCTGTGACGGCAGGATCGGACGCAGGGATATTCATTTGGGACAACTTGTGCAGCCGGGACAGTTGTTGGCGCGCATAGTGGATGATGCTGGTGTCTGGGTCGTGGCTGATTACCGTGAGACACAACTGAAACACATCTCGGTAGGCAATGAGGTGAGGATCAAGGCTGATGCCATTCCAGGCAAGGAGTTCCGCGGCAGGGTGGAGTCCCTTTCCTCCGCCACAGGATCGGCCTGGCTGTCGGCTCCGGTTAACAACGCCACCGGCAACTTCGTCAAGGTGGAACAGAGGGTTCCGGTGCGCATCGAGTTGAGCGATCTGGATGAGACTGACCGAGAGAAACTTCTCGCCGGACTCAATGTGGAGACGGAGGTGATCTACTGATGTCCGCCCAAATGCCTCCAATGGAATTCTCGATGCCGATGTACCGGGAATTCGTCCCAAAGTCCGTACGCCCGTGGATATACGTCTTTTTTGCGATGGTCTTCCAACTGAGCGGAGGAATATATCTGGGCTCCCTTACGCAGATGGTCGGAGCCACATCCTTTATGCGCGAGGACATTATGATGGTCGGGCTTTGCGGTGTGGTGGGAGTCTGTATGCCGTTCCCGTTCCTGTTTCGGTTCAAGTTCAGGTACACCAACAGGCAGCTTCTCCTGAACGCCGCCGCTGTCATCGCAGTGTGCAACTTCCTTTGTTTGAAGGTTCACAGTCTGCCGCTCCTGTGCGTGATCTCGTTCGTCGCCGGTTTCTTCAAGCTTTGCGGCACCTTCGAGTGTATGTCCAACATCCAGCTTTGGATGGCCCCGGGACGGGATTTCACAAGATTCTTCCCGCTTCTCTACATTATAATAATCGGGAATATGAGCCTGTCCTCGCTGATCGCCAACAATCTTTCGTACTTCTTCGGCGGCTGGCAGGCGATGCACTGGTTTATGATCGGACTTCTGATGGTGGTGATGCTGTGTGTGCTTCTCCTGACGAGAAACGTGCGGATTATGCCGAAACTGCCGATGATAAGTATGGACTGGCTGGGCTGTGCGTTGTGGTCGCTGACGCTGCTGGAGGCCATCTGGATATTCACATACGGGGAATATTATAACTGGTTTGACGGGCAGATGTTCCGGGCGGTATGCCTGATGTTTGTGGTGACATTATGTCTTTGCCTGTCCAGAATGCTGCGCATAAGGCATCCGTTCATATCTCCGAAAGCCTTTACCTACAAAGGTTTACTCCCTGTCCTTGCGCTGTTTGCGGTGTGCGAGTTGATGTCAGCCGGATCAAAGTCGCTCCAGAATGTGTTCCTGTCTTCTGTGCTGGGCTACGGCTCAATGACAATGACCCGGTTCTCCATTATGGAATATGTTGGAGTCGTGACGGGGTGCCTGTTCGTGATGTTTTGGATAAAGGTCTTGAAACTCAACTACACGCGTCTGCTGACACTTGGCTTCGGAGCGATGCTCTGCTACCACCTTATTATGTACTTCATCATATCCCCAGACACCGCCATCCGGATGTTTTATCTTCCGACTGCGCTTAGGACTTTCGGCTATGCCGTGTTCTTCTCTGTCCTCACCATCTACCTTGAGGAAAGGATGCCATTCCAGCACTTCTTTATGGGGATGACCATCTGTGGATTCATCAGAAACGGCCTTGTGGAGTCAATCGCCTCGGCGGCATATTCACATTCACTACGTTACTATGTGGCGGACTATGCCGGACATTTTGTGACGGATGCCGCTGGCCCGCATATTCAAGGATTGTCCGCCAGGATGGCCGCGCTTTCCCCGATGATGTCCGGAATCAAGACCCTTTTCGGCTGGACCTGCCTCTTCGGCTGCGCCGCCCTCCTGTTGTTCTTACTGTACGACGTGGAGCCTGTCCGCCGGACATTCAAGAAGATGCCTTCGTGGAAAGCCGTCGGCCGGAAACTCCGCATCTCCTTGGCCGGCCGATGAGCAGCAATCGTGGAATCCTATCCAATGAAACCGAAAAGCCAAAGAGGAATTCTGTTGCCGTTGCCTGTCTCTATTGAGTCTATAGAAATCTATATTCACCAGAACAATCTTGGACAATCTTTTTTTAAGATAAAAACAATCTTCGAAGATTGTTTTTTTTATAACGCCAAGTGCCCGAAAGCCGCGATGCGGCAGTCATTCGTGGCACCATTTACCCGGACAGGGCGCGAAGCGCAGGTGCCAAGAGTGACTGCCGCATCGCGGCGTCCAAACGGTTATATTGTTACTTGATGTGCGCGATTGAATATACCGGCGCGATC
>CAVBMN010000176.1:0-2577 GCA_963596515.1 bacterium | reverse complement strand
AATGAATAAAGGCAGGTCATCGTTGTAGTTGATGCCTGCCTTTTTCAGACGTTTGCGGTCATAGACCTTTTTTGATTTGTGAGTGATAGACCTCATCAGGATCTGTTTCCCGTACCTTTCGATTTCTTCTGCTCTTGAAGCCCTGCGGTTGGCCAGAAGAAAGTCCTTTTCGGTAATCCTCAGTTTCTTGTTCTTCATAATTGAATCTATTTCCAATCGCAAAGTTAATACAAATCATTAAACATCAGCACAATGAAATTCCAAATCGTATTTCTGACAACATTTGTGGCTGTGTCTTGCTGCCCCAAACTCTATCCGCACAAGGCAGAAAACACAGATCGTCTTGTAACCGTAACTGAAACCATAAAAGACACCGTCATTCAGATTCTGCCAGACTCTTCAATCATTCAGGCATTGATCAAGTGTGATTCCACTGGCCGTGCAAGGTTGGAGGAGATTCGCACATTGAAAGAATCATCAAGAGTTCAACAGACATTGGCACTGAATGACAACAAACTCACGGCGAAGGCCATCGTGGACTCGATGGGAATCTTCTTGACCTACAAAGAGCGGTATCGGGAGGAACAGAAAGTCCAAGTTGTCGAAACCGTCATCGAAAAAGAGGTCAACATCCTCAAATGGTGGCAGGAGGCGTTGATATGGATAGGAATGTTTTCGATGATATTCTTAACAATTACGGTTGTTTTGAAAATGATCCCAAAGCATTAGTCTCAAATGTCTCCCATTCCATCTGCAAGATTCTTAATCAATTCGTGGTGGACAATCATCGTACTCCAGAAAGTAATACATCATCAACATTAGACACCGCCAATCAGTAAGGATATGGCGGCTTTCCTGTTCATTTGGATTCGGAGAAAGAAATTACGCTCAACTTTACTGCGAAGTGAGCGTAAAACTGAGCGTAAATTTTGTAAGTAGTTGATCACTATGTGTTTATTCGTGGAGATGGGCGGAGTCGAACCGCCGTCCAAACAACGTACCAAACAGCTTTCTACACGCTTAGTCGTCCTTTGGTTGTCGGCCGCAGCCTGCCGGAAGACGGGCTAACCGAGGCTTATCCTTTGGGGCTTGGCCGGATTTAAAGGAGTCCTCCGGTGCGTCCTTCTTGAATGATACCCCGAACTCGGAACAGAGAAGGCGTAAAGTCCGCGGGATACTCGTCGGAACCGCATCCTTGGCGGCTCGGATTAAGCTAATGCGACTTGGTCGATTAGGCAGCGAGTGCGTAGTTGTTATCAGCAACTAAATTTTTGGAGATCCAGTTTGGCGGGCCGGCCCTCCAGGAGCCCGACGTGCTTACCGCCCGGAATCATTGCTGTCAAAACCAGAACATCCCCAAGCGATTTGTGACAAAGATACGATGAATATTTGAGTTTTGTTTCAGGTTTTGTGAGATTTATTTTGCTGTCCGAACTGAAAAAGTTGACAAATTGCTGGCTGGAAATGATTAACTTTGCAGACTATGGCGATGAATACGATAGAAAAGGCGATATACAACCGCACGGAGCTGCTTCTGGGCGATGATGTGATGGAGGCGCTTGCCGGAACCAAGGTGATCATCTTCGGGGTCGGGGGAGTCGGCAGTTGGTGCGCGGAGGGGCTGGTGCGGAGCGGAGTCACGAAGTTGACGGTCGTGGATTCGGACAGAATCTGCATCACGAATGTGAACCGGCAGCTGATGGCGACCACGAGGACGGTGGGGCAGGTGAAGGTGGACGCGCTGAAGGCACATCTCCTTGAGATCAACCCCAAGGCCGAGATCACGGCGATCCAGCAGATCTACTGCGAGGAGACGGCGGGACAATTCAATCTTGATGAATATGATTACGTCATCGATGCAGTTGATTCTCTGAAGGATAAGGTGCATCTGATCCTGACGGCCACGGCAGGTAGGACAAAGTTCTACTGCTCGTTGGGGGCGGCGTTGAAGGTGGATCCGCTCAAGATCAAGGTGGCGGAGTTCTGGAACGTCAGGGGATGCCCTCTGGGAGCTGCGCTCAGAAAGAAAATGAAGCGGGCCAAGACATTGCCTGCCAAGAAGTTCCTATGCGTCTATGATGACGAGGTCTTGCCGAACCGTGGACATTGCCAGAGTTGCGGCACGGAGAAGTGTATGTGTCCGAAGGCTCAGAACGGGCCTGGGGATCCGGAACTACTGAACCACGAATGGTGTTCCTCGAAGGCCCAGATCAACGGCACTACCGTTCACGTCACGGCCATATTCGGAATGACACTTTCAGGGTTGGTGATCGATGACATCTACCGTCGTGTGTTGAAGACCACGGCGAAGACAGAATGTTCGGTGGGAAAATCTCTTCAGAAGGATGTGAATATAACAGGCCGTGCGGCGGAAAATGTTTCCAACACATCAACGAATCCGACAGAAACGCTGGTGGTTCAAAACTCATCAAAAACACCGGAGGTTTGACGGGCATATTCATAAAATTCAGTCGGTATATTCACAAAACCAGAAAATTATGGAGCAGCAGAAGGTTTGGGATCCGTTGAGGAAGAAGGCGGTGGCGCTGACGCCGGAGGAGAAGGTGCGGCAGTGGT
>CAVBMN010000175.1:0-2587 GCA_963596515.1 bacterium | reverse complement strand
AAGGCCTGTGAAGCGTGGATGAACGAGCCTCTCCCGGACAGACATTGCGGAAGTGGACGGTGACGCAGGAGCCGTCGTCTTCCGCAATACCGCTGACATACAGTGAGCGGATGCGAACGATCATAAGAATTATCGGCTTTGCCGATACCTTGCCGATGGAGTGATTTCTTGAAGTAGAGAGCTCCGCTCGAAGACTTGAAGAAATCACGGAGAAGGCCCGCAGCTGCGCTGCTAAGGCTGGCGGCTCCTTCGGACTTCCGGCCATCTTTCAAGGGATAAGGGTAGAGTTCGGACAATGCTGATATTGAATAGACCACCCACGCACATCACGCCGGAAGTCCTGAACTCCCTGACGGGCCTGGAGGCCGTTGGTCCTTGAAGGGAGTTCAATGTCGCCAGCCGCCCCGACGGAGCGGATTCGGAGGCAGGACGGTCGAACTCGCACTGAGGGAGACAGTTAACATAATCGGGGTTGTGTAATCTGGCGGCGATAGCCGACTGTTACACAACTAAGCTCTGATTATGTCTAACTTTCGGATTCGAGGGACAAGGGGCGCGCCGCACTTTGGGAGCGAAGTTGGTTATGGCCCCTCCGGGGCTGTGGGGGATGAAAAGGTCGAGTCTTCCGACTTTCGGAGAGAAACGGAGAAAGACTGAAGTCTCGACACCGCTACTCTATTACCGAGCGAGTCTGTGAGCGCCAGCGAACTTATTGAAGGCTGGAGGTTTGGCACACGCAGAGCAGCGGAGTGCGGCAATCTTACAGTTCCTCTCTGCCCACAGGGCAAGTCTTCCGGCATCTCCGCTGACGCTGCGATGCCGGATGTCTTGCCGGGCGTTTCCGAGAATATTCTTTGCTCTATTTTATTGATTTTTACTTAACTTTGCGATTGCTCCATTGTTTCGGGACGAATAATTAGTTCTTTATTTCATTTTCATTGTAAGAATCTTGAATTAGGAAGTATATTGTTGCGTGGCTGAGTAGGCGATAAGTTCTTTGAAATATAGTTCTGAACACGGTTGAGTGTTAGACGGAGTCGCTAAACCGACTTTTTTCAGGCGGATGGCAGGCGACTGTCATTATTCCATCAACTCTCTATCTTTCACGCACTATGTCCCAGAACTTTTCACCTTCAAGCGATTCATCAATCGGCAGGAATCTTTCGTTATTTAACCCTGACATCATTAAGACAATTTCCGATTCTGTGAGGTTTACTTTAATGAAGAACGCAAGTTCTTGGATAAAAAGAGGCTATATTGATGTTGACGATTTCATTCAGAGTGCTTGTCTGCATATCTTAAACAGAAGTTCATCATACAATCCCGAATATGGAACTCCTTTTAAGTCATGGATTTGTGTCGTAGCTCGAAATTATACTATCAGTGAATCTAAAAAACTTAAGAAGATAATAAGTGCCAAGACGTATTTTGACGCCGTCGAGGGAATGGATTTCGAAGACATCTCAGCTCTGAAGCCTTTCAGTGAGGAGGAAATGTCTGAATCGAATGAAAGGTTGGTGCAGCTCACCGGCTTCCTCTCAACGCTTAATGATAGCGAAAAACTATTGCTTGATATGATGAAGGATGGTTTATCAAAGGAAGAGATGATGGAGATCACACACAAGACCGGTGGCAACATTGATACTTGCAAGTCGCGACTTCGTCAGAAGATTCTTCGATATGTAAAGAGTCTTTACAAATAATCTATCCGCAACGCACAAAGCCGTTGGATTCCAGATGGAGTTCAACGGCTTTTTGTTTATCCTCCTTGTTGTAAGTCTATGTAAGAATCCCAATCCTACGTGTATATATTAATGTAACTATAACGCAATGAATAAGGATGTAAATGATAATATTATCACCGATATCGTAATCCAAGCTCTGAAAATGAAAGATACGATTAAGAGGCAGGAGATAATGATAGAACGGCTACAGTCGGACAAAAATGAACTTCTCGATATTATCTCTAAGATGAAAGATGTGCTATGTGAGTATGCTCCTGAATCTGTGAAGCAGTTGGAGTTGTTTAAATTTTAGATTTCCATGGTTTCAACATAACAACAATTTTCATCTGTCATTTTCAAGATGTTGAATCCAGGGTTGAAGGCTTCCTCAAATGGCTCAAGGCTTTTGTCAAAAGATGTGCTAATTGACGGTGCCGTGCAATACAAACAACTCCCTATGGACTTATTCGAAGAGTAGTGGTTGTGGCCAGATAACACGGCAATCACTTTGTGGGAAGAGGCCACGATATTGATAAATGATTGTCTATTCTCAAGGATTCTCCTATCAAGCCAACTCCCGTTTTCTATTGCTGGATGGTGCATTAGAATGATTGTGGGATGATTTTGCCCTAAGGTTATCATTACTTGTTTGAGTTCATCATTGCTTAGGCTGCCTCTCGACCGATTGCTTCCATCGTCTGCAATCCCCACGGAATTAAGGAATAAGAAATCAATTCCATGGATTGTTACCTGTCGCTGAAACCGTAATTTTTTATGACTATGTCGAATTAGGTCGCGATAACTATCATGATTCCCATTCGTAACATATCTGGGGAATGGCAGAATTGATAAAGCTATATCAG
>CAVBMN010000174.1:0-2603 GCA_963596515.1 bacterium | reverse complement strand
CCGGCGATCTCCTCGTTGATCTTAGGGTTGTACTTCATCGTGCAGCTTCCCAGAGGATAGAATCCGGTATCGACGCCGAAGTTCATCTGCGAAAGGTTGGTGTAGTGGCGAACCACATCCACCTCGCTCACCTGAGGAAGTCCCACGGTCTCAGTCCTTCTGAGGGCGGCAGGTATCTCGTCAGCGGTGGAAGTCCACTCGTTCTTTCCGAGGGAATAGCCGACTCTCCCCTCTTTGGAGAGTTCGAAAATAAGCTTATCGTAATACTTCATATTCCTTAGGCCTCCTTCACCAACGCGACGAGAGCGTCAATCTCAGCTTTCGTCCTTCTTTCGGTAGCACAGAAACTTACATAACCTTCCTCTGTCTCAAGTCCAGCGAAGAATCCGCCGTCGTGCAGCTTGATGTGAAGCCTTTCGACCGGCATCAGCGGCTTAAGCACGAACTCTTTGAGGAACGGTTTGTCAAAGACATCGGCGAATTTGCCGGTCTTGAGAAGCTCATCGTGGAGATAGTGCGCGGCGGCGTAGGAGCGGTCATTGACCTCCTTGAGGCCTTTCGGACCCATAAGCGACATATAGACAGTCACATAGAGAGCCATCAAACTTTCGTTCGAGCAGATGTTGGAAGTCGCCTTCTCACGGCGGATGTGCTGCTCGCGGGCCTGAAGTGTCAGACAGAAGCAGCGGCGGCCCTCCGTGTCACGGGTCTCGCCGACGATTCTTCCCGGAAGTTTGCGGACATATTCCTTCCTGCAGGCCATGAAGCCCACATAAGGGCCGCCGAAGCTCATCGGGATGCCGAGGCTCTGGCCGTCGCCCACAGCGATGTCAGCGCCCCACTCTGCGGGAGTCTTGAGCACCGCGAGAGCGGAAGGGTCGCAATATTCAATGAATATTCCGCCTTCCTCGTGGATGGCGTCAGCGAAGCCGGTCAGATCCTCGACGATGCCGTAGCGGTTGATCGAAGGGACGATGACTCCGGCGACATCGTTCTTGGCGAGCTCGGCCTTCATACAGTCCGGGCAGGTCTGTCCGTCCTTGCAAGGAATCAAGGCCAGTTCGATGCCGTGGTAACCGGCGTAGGTCTGGATGGTCTTGATGACGTTAGGAAGCAGGGTGGATGAAACCAGAACCCTTGACTTGCGTTTCGTGCAGGTCGGAGCCATCTTCACGGCCTCGGCGGCGGCGGTTGGACCGTCGTACATCGAAGCGTTGCTGATGTCAAGTCCGGTCAGCGCGCAGATCATGCTCTGGTACTCGAATATGTACCTGAGGGTTCCCTGCGAGATCTCGGCCTGATAAGGAGTGTACGCCGTCAGGAACTCCGAACGGGAAGTGATGTAAGGAACGACGGACGGTGTGTAGTGGTCGTAAGCACCCTGGCCGACGAACACCTTCAGTTTCTCGTCCTTTTTGTCAAGAGACTCGAAGAAATCCCTGACCTCCTGCTCGGACATAGCCTCCGGCAGGTCATATTCACCCTTGAAGATGACATCCTTCGGGACATCGGAATAGAGGTCGTCCAAAGACTTCACCCCTATGCGACCGAGCATCGCACGGATATCATCTTCAGTGTGAGGGAAATAAGGGAATGCAGACATATTACTTCTCGGTGTGTGCCTTGTAAGCCTCTGCGTCCATAAGGGCGTCAACCTGTGAAGGGTCGCTCATCTCGACCTTGATGATCCAAGCCTCATAAGCGTCCTCGTTGATCTTCTCCGGAGCGTCCTCAAGTTCAGGATTGACCTCTACCACCTTTCCGGAAACCGGAGAGAGAAGCTCGCTGGAAGCCTTCACGCTCTCAAGAGCGCCGAATTCCTCGCCGGCCTCAACCTCGTCGTCAACCTCTGGGAGGTCAGCGTAGGTGATGTCGCCAAGTTCCTTCTGCGCGAAATCAGAAATACCGATGACGGCGATGTTGCCCTCTACCTTTACCCACTCGTGGTCCTCGCTGTAACGGAGGCCTTCTATTACTTTGCTCATAATGAATCTATTAATTTATGAATATATTATCTAACCTTTTCGCAAGCGGAAACACTTGCTGAATCTCTACTTTTTATAATTTGTCTGATAGAATCTCTTCTTCACAACCTTTCCAGGGAACACCTTCTTGCGAATACGCACGGAAAGCGGAGCGTCAAGCGCGCCGCACTCTCTCTTCACGAGGGCGAAGCAGATGCTCTTGCCGAGGGAGATGCTGTGGTAGCCGGTGGTCACGACTCCGACCTCGGTGCCGTCCTCAAGCTCAACCGGATATCCGGCGCGAGGAATGGCCTTGTCCTGAAGCTCGATGCCCACGAGTTTCATCTTCGTGCCGTTAGCCTTCTGGTCAGCGATGGCTTCCTTACCGATGAACTCGTCCTTGTCCAGCTTGCAGAACATGCTGAAACCAGCGGTGACAGGAGAAATCTCCGAGGTGAGTTCGTCACCGTACAGAGGCAGTCCGGCCTCGAAACGGAGGGTGTCACGGCAGCCGAGTCCGCAAGGAACCACCCCCGCCTTCAGGAAAGCGTCCCAGTACTTCACGATTAGGCCCGGGGCAGCGTAGATCTCGAATCCGTCCTCTCCGGTGTAGCCGGTGCGGCTGATGATGACCCTTGT
>CAVBMN010000173.1:0-2614 GCA_963596515.1 bacterium | reverse complement strand
ACACCGTAATTATAGGTGTTCCAACGACCTACCGCGAAACCGCCGCTGCTGGAGCTGCTCTCACCGGAATCCATCTTGACCGGATCCAAGCCAGCCTTCTCCGACAATTCATTGATTCTCATAAAGTAAGGGCCAAGCGAACTGAGCATACCGAATCCACCGCCCTCATCATCAGAACCGCTGTCCGAGTCCATATACATCATCTGTTTCTTGATGGTTCTTTGATATGCTCCCGAAGCGTTGATCTGCGGGAACAGAGAGGCATAGGTGCCTTTTTTGGCATATTCAGTGCGCTGGATCTCCTTGTCGGCGACCTTGACGGCGACATTCTCGCTGAGGGCGATCCTCAACGCGTCATCCAAAGTCAGGACTACCTTCGCGGTGTCCTTAGGAGATTCTTTCGGAATGGTGTCATTCCGGTACTGAGCCTGCGCGGACAAGGCCATAGGCAATGCCACTGCGGTCAGAATTAAATACTTGAATCTGTTTTTCATACTTATACTAATTGTTTTTATCATTCCCCAATAATGAATATTCCTCAAAACCCTTCGGGGTGAGGAGGGTTCTTGTGACTATGTCCTCAAACGCGGCGGCAAGGGACTTGAAAGACACTTTCGCGCCCTCGATCCGGTGGCTCCCCTCCAGATATTCAGCCATACCCTCGTGCATAATACAGATGAGAAGCTGCACCCCGTCCACATCCATATCCGTGCGGACAAGCCCTTGCTTGCGACCCTCGTTGAAGCAATCCACAAAGAAGCGGTGCATCGCCTTGTTGCGGTCGCCTGCGTGCTTGGAGAAGGTCTCCGGGTAGTATTTCATTATGTCTCTGGCCATCCTTTTGTCCTTGTCGATAGTCTTTTTCTTGACCACAAGAGCGAACATCGCCTTCAGTACTTGAACAGCGTTCTTCCCCTCAACCAATCGCTCAAACTCCTCGGACTTTTTCTTCACATTGTAGGTAACGACATCAGCGACAAGATCTTCCTTCTGCGCATAATACTGGTAGAAGGTCTTCTTCGAGATGCAAAGCTTGCGGCAGATGTCATCGATGGACACCTCGCGGACCCCGTCTTTGGAGAAGAGCCCGTTCGCTGTCAGCATGATCGTTTCTTTTGTCAATTCAGCCATAGTCACTAATAAAGCGGTAATCCGTTCTGCAAATGTTGTGCAAATATATCATATTTTCAAGCCGCGATAAACAAATATTCCGCCACGTCATCCGCAGCGGAATATTCATTTAATTTATTTTCAACCAAATAAAACGATACACTGAAAAACTTTAAAAATTTCCAAGTTTCCTAGAGCACGCCAAAACGCTGAAGAGCCGTGACGACACCGTCCTCATCGACGGTGTCAGTTACATAGTCCGCGGCGGCCTTCACATCGTCTGTGGCATTGCCCATCGCGACACCTATCCCGGCATATTCAATTATAGGAATATCATTGCCGCCGTCGCCGAACGCCATACACTCCTCGCGCTTCACACCGATGCGCTCAAGGATCTTCGCTGCGCCATAGGATTTGGAGAGGCCTTCCGGTACGATGTCCAGAAAATACGGATGCCATCTGGTGTAGGCGACGTTTTTCAGGACAGGGAAAAGCAGACGGTTTGCCTGCTCCTCATCGAAGAATATGGTATATTCATAAACCGTGTGCTCTCTGGCGACCTGCGAAAGATCCAGAAAATGAGCGGGATGCAGATTGATCATATCGGCGACCTCGACCGCGTTCGGGCTGCTGAAGTTGATTCCGGCCACAGTGTCGGCGAACACCCAGCAGGAGACATTCTCACGTTCGGCTATCTCCGCGACCTGAAGGGAGATTTCTTTGGAAAGCGGATGACTGTCAATCACTTCTGCGCCAAGTGTGGTCTTCGCGCCGTTCATCTCCACATAGCCGTCGAACGGGAAATCGTCCAGATTGTTCATCACCAGCCTCGCCCGGCCGCTCGAAATGAAAAGCTTCACGCCCTTGGCCTGAAGCTTACGAAGGTTTTCCTTCAGATTCCCGGACATCCGGTGAGTGTTGAAACTCACCAATGTCCCGTCAATATCAAAAAATATCGCTTTAATCATAAACTATCCGTTAAGACTCTTGGCGTAGTGGGTTGGCTCCGTTTTTTTGGGCTTGTTGTCCGGAATGACCGCCGCGGCTGGTACCTTCTTCTTATAAGAATATATAAGGAGTCCGATGCCAAGCAGCACGAACGGAATGCTCAGCAGCTGCCCCATATCCAGAGCCATAGAGTTCTCGAAATCCACCTGCGGCTCCTTGATGAACTCGATAAGGAAACGCATCCCGAAGCAGACGATGAAGAATATTCCGATAAAAGAGCCTCGGTACATCTTGTCCAACTTCTTGACATATAGCCAGATCAGCCCAAGTCCGAGAATCAGGTAGCTCAGAGCCTCGTAAATCTGCGTCGGATGCTTCGGCTCGGTCTCTCCCCTGCGCTCGAAGATGAATCCCCACGGGAGATTGGTAACATCGCCGTAAATCTCAGAGTTGCAAAGGTTTCCGAGCCTGATAAACGTAGCGGCGAACGCCACGGCGATGGCCAGATGATCGAGAATCCAGAGAAAATCTATGTGATTCTTCTTGCCGTACTTGT
>CAVBMN010000172.1:0-2646 GCA_963596515.1 bacterium | reverse complement strand
GGACTAATGAATACGATAGATTGGGATTCAAGGCTTGTGATGATCCGTGGACCGAAAGGAGTCGGAAAATCAACTCTGATGCAGCAGTATGTTCTGAAGAATTACGCGCCTACGGATCGCCATATTCTATATTGCTCCGCCGACACGGCGTATTTTTCCAACCACACGCTGCTTGACACAGCATCCGATTTTGTGAAAATGGGCGGTAAGGTTCTTCTTATTGACGAGATTCACAAGTACGAGAACTGGAGCAGGGAAATCAAAGAGATCTATGATCTCTATAAAGGGTTGAAGGTTATCCTCAGCGGATCATCACTGATTCAATTAAACGACGGACAGGCGGACCTGTCAAGAAGGGCTGATGTTTATGATATGCCGGGATTATCTTTCAGGGAATATCTTTGGTTCCGCACCAAGCGTGAGATAAAGCCTGTACCCCTAGATCAACTGCTATCCGACCCCAATGGATTCTGCCTGGCGGTAAGAAAGGTATGCCGCCCGTTGGAATATTTCCCCGATTATCTTAAAAGCGGTTATTACCCTTTCTCGTTTGAAAAAAGCAAGACCTACAAGAATCTTGTGGAAAATGTAGTCAATTACATCATTGACAGCGAATTGACAAGATACAGAGGGATAAGTGTCTCCAACACGAGAAAGATAAGCGCACTTCTTCAAGTGATCTCCGGAATGCTGCCATACCTCGTAGATGTGTCCAAATTATCAAGGAGTCTGAGCATAGACAGAGTCACACTATTAAAATATTTCAAATACCTTGATGAAGCGAAAGTGATCAGATGTCTATACACAGAAATGGACAAGATTTCCGATCTTCAGAAGCCCGACAAACTGCTGATGGACAACACAAATCTCCTCTATACATTCTCAGATGGCGAACCCGAGACAGGAACCGCACGAGAGACGTTCTTCTGTAATCAATTGGCCTCCGCCGGACACAAGATTGAGTATGGAGGACTTAAAACAGGGGATTTCAGGATAGATCACAAAAATGTGATAGAGGTTGGAGGCGCGGGAAAGGATTACTCCCAAATAAATGACGCGGACATCCAGAACGCCGCTCTTGCCGTTGACAACATCGATATGGCAAACGGCAAGAAAATTCCGCTTTGGGCCTTCGGCTGCCTTTATTGACTGCGTCACTACAAGAGATGGCGCGATCTACTTCATCGGACAGTTCACCGGCAGCGAGATCTAAGTTCATTTCAGGCTCTGCAGGAGCCAGCAAAAACAAATTCCCGAATTTTGCACGTTACCAAAATTCGGGGATTTGTTTTTGTCTGGCTTGTTACATAACCGATTTTATCGTTGACTAATTTTGGGATATTTTAATATCAACTATATCTGGGACTGTTTGGGTTACGATAATAGTTCCTGAATATTGAAGCCATAATGGTTATATAGTACTTACGGACTATATACTTAACAGTCCCAAAATTCAAGCCTGATCCTGGAACCAAAATATGATGATGTTTCGCAAATTCCTTGATCATGACATCAGAATGTTTTTTGTCTGCATGGATACGTTCCCTCCATTCTCTATCCTTAATGTTCATGATGGAGCCTTCGGTGTTTCTGTAAGTGTAAACAGAGCCTGGAACAGTGACTATCTTTTTAGCAAAATACAGAGCCTGAAACGAGAAATATCTATCCTCTATCAATCGTCCGACCTCAAATTTGAGGTTATTGTCTATTAAAAACCGCCGTCTAAAAATATATCTCCAAACGTACCCCCATTTGATCACCCATGTTATAGACATTCTCTCCCTCTCTCGCGAATACACCTTCATTTTATTGAATATCTGGCATTTGTATGGCTTGGAGTCATTAAACATTCCAGAACACGCGATGTCAGCGTCCGTGTCAAACAAAGCCACTGACATATTCGCATAAAAATCCCCGTTGATTTTGTCATCCACATCCATAAAGTGCACATAATCTCCGGTTGAGGCATCAAGTCCGATGTTCCTGGCCGCTGACAGTCCTTGGTTCTTTTCAAGAACTATCACCTTCACAGGATAGTTTCTTGCGATTGACGCTGACTTATCCACGTCTCCATCAATCACAACGATGATCTCAAGTTCCATCTGATAATTCTGTCCCAATAGGTTTTCAAGGCACGATGCGATGTGCCGTTCACCTTTATAACAAGGGACAATTACGGATATCACCATCTTAACATAAAAACGACCGCGACCCCTTACGATGTCTTTAGTTGATAAAAAAAGAAAGTGTGGAGCCGATTTCGTAACTTCTTCTGGACGTTCTGGACAAACGCTGCAAGAAAGACACAATCCGTACTCCACACCTGTTGGATATGAAGTACGAAATGAGCAGAAGCCCACCGACAGCATAATCACAAAACAGGCGGAGTGCTTTGTTGCCATCCCTTGCAGTTAGAAATTGTCCAGATTTCCAGAAGGAGGCGAAAAACACTTTCGCGATATGTTACCGTGTCAGACTTTCACATAGACTGACACGGTGTAAAGTTACTAATAAAAACTGATTATGCAATAAGCCACCACACCAGTATAATTAGTCAGACATTATCAGCGTGGACAATACACGCCACATTTTATGAATATGGCGGCAGACAAACCTGTCCCGAGTACGATGTGAAGCATATGGATA
>CAVBMN010000171.1:0-2655 GCA_963596515.1 bacterium | reverse complement strand
ACGCCGCCGCCTCGAAGGATTACATCGACTACTACCGTGGCTGCGTCAAGTACATTATGACGAACTCCAAATCTCTGACTTCCATTCCGGTGCTTTATCAGAAGGTCAACGAGAACTTCCCGATCTTCAGCCAGACGACGGACGCCATTCTGTTTCAGAATGTTCACGACTCGCTGATGACTGTCTATCCGGAGTCTAAGTATGTAGAAGCCTTGAAGAAAGAGGCCGAGAAGAGATTCAATATATTCAATCTTAGCCAGCGGGTTCAGAACGCTCAGGAAACATCCTATCCTGATCTGAACCTTCCATCTGTTGACGGTACCAAGGTCAAACTCAGCGAGGTGAGCTCAAAGGCGGTGCTTGTCTATTTCTGGCAGGCCGCCGATGCCGCCCAGAAGATGTTCAATCAGGATGTGCTGATGCCGCTTTACAAGGAATATCATCCTAAGGGTCTGGAGATATATTCAGTGTCACTTGACACCGACAAGGGTGCGTGGGCAAGTGCCGTGAAGAGCCAGAACCTGCCGTGGATCAATGTGTGTGATGGTCTGGGCACCGCTTCACAGGCCGCTGTCCTTTACAACATCAGCCGTGGTCTTCCTGTCGCCTATCTGATTGTGGACGGAAACCTCAGCCCGGATGTCATTAAGAATGCCAATGACCTGCGCAAGGCTGTCGCTTCAAAACTTTAATTTTTAGGAATATGACAGAGGCTGACCACATTTAGGCGAGTCAGCCTTTTTTACGAAAAAGATTATTCGGCCTTTTGCTTTAGGTGAGGCTGACATATTATTGAAAATAATAATGGAAGAAAGGAAGACAAGAGTAAGATTCGCGCCGTCGCCGACCGGTCCGTTGCATATGGGCGGAGTCCGCACGGCTCTCTATAACTACCTCTACGCCAAGCAGCACGGAGGTGATTTCATCATCAGAATCGAGGACACGGACTCCCACAGGTTCGTTCCCGGGGCGGAGGAATATATCATCGAGGCCCTGAATTGGTGTGGAATCATTCCGGACGAGGGTGTGGATGAGAACGGAAAGGTTGTCGAGACTCCTTCCGAGCGTCATCCTCACGCTCCTTACCGTCAGAGCCAGAGGCGCGGAATCTATCGCAAGTACGCCGAGCAGTTGATTGAGAACGGCTACGCCTACTACGCCTTCGACTCATCCGAGGCTCTGGAGAAGGCCCGCGCCGAAGCGGAGGCTTCCGGCCAGACCTTCATCTACAACCAGGTGACCAGAATGAAGATGCGCAACTCGCTGACTCTTCCGGAGGACGAGGTCAAGAGGCTGCTTGAGGAGACTTCCGACTGGACTGTCCGCTTCAAGATGCCGACTGACACGGTTGTCAAGATGGACGATCTGATCCGTGGCCACATCGAGGTGAACACCGACACCCTCGACGACAAGGTCCTGTGGAAGAGGGCCGATGAGTTGCCGACTTATCACCTCGCCAACATCGTGGACGATCACCTTATGGAGATAACCGAGGTCATCCGTGGAGAGGAATGGCTTCCGTCCCTGCCGCTCCACTATATGCTTTACAAGGCTTTCGGCTGGGAGGATACGATGCCTCGTTTTGCCCACCTGTCCCTGCTTCTTAAGCCGGATGGAAAGGGCAAACTGAGCAAGCGTGACGGTGACAAGCTTGGTTTCCCAGTCTTCCCTCTCAAGTGGGTGAACGCTCAGGGAGAGGTTTCCAGAGGCTACCGTGAGGACGGCTACTTCCCGGAGGCTTTCGTGAATCTGCTGGCTTTCCTCGGCTGGAATCCCGGCGACGACCGCGAGATGTTCACGATGGACGAGCTGATCAAGGCGTTCTCCCTCGACCGTATCGTCAAGTCCGGGGCCCGCTTCAATCCGGAGAAGGCCCGTTGGTACAACAAGGAATATCTCCGCCTCAAATCCGACGAGGAACTTGCGGCACTGTTCGTCCCAATGCTTGAGGATCACGGAATGAAGGTTGTCGAGTGCAGCCATTGCGCCAAGGCCGCCGGCGCCGAGGTCAATGGGTTGGGTGCTGATTTGAACGCGCACATATTCACAAAGGCTTACGTTCAGAATGTGGTTTCATTCATCAAGGAGAGGGCCACTTTCGTGAAGGATTTCTGGACAATCGCTTCTTATTTGTTCGTTTCTCCGCAGGATTTCGAGAAGTACGGCATCAAGGCCGGAGCCGCCGTGGAGCCGCAGAACAACGACCCTCGACGTCAGGCCGATCCTCGCGCGAAGGTCTATGACGATGCAGCCACCGCACCGTTCCTCGCCAAAGACGTTGACAAGTTCTGGAAGCCTGAAAACGCTGAATATGTCGCCAAGGTCGCATCCTTTGTGAAGGAATATGCCGGAGAATGGTCCGTACCAGCCTTCGAGAAGGCTCTCGAGGATTACATCCGTGGCAACGAATGGCCGATGGGCAAGGTGATGAACGCCACCCGTCTGGCCCTCGCCGGAGCCGCCAGCGGCTTGGGAATCGCCGACATAATCGTCCGCATCGGCAAGCCCGAGACCCTCGCCCGTATCGCCTACGCCACCACCCGTCTGGCGTAAGCCTGCTGCTGGTAGTCTGCTTCTGCTTATATTTTGTGCGGAATCCTACTGCTTTACGTAGGCATTCCTGTCTTTTGAAAATCGCTTTGTCCGGTGAAAGTC
>CAVBMN010000170.1:0-2666 GCA_963596515.1 bacterium | reverse complement strand
TATTTGAACACGATGAGACTATCAGAAAGAATCCGTTTTGTTGGCGTGAACGACCGACAAACCAAAC
Organism: bacterium; assembly: GCA_963596515.1. Taxonomy (GTDB): domain Bacteria; phylum Bacteroidota; class Bacteroidia; order Bacteroidales; family UBA932; genus Cryptobacteroides. The sequence continues at coordinate 2,599 of CAVBMN010000170.1, read as the reverse complement.
TCTTCGAACGGCAGTGGCCGCTTCCTTTTGGTGTCAGCTATAATTCCTATCTGGTTGTGGACGAGAAAATTGCCTTGATCGATACAGCCGCCGCGGCATTTAAGGACGAGTTCCTTGCCAACATCAAGGCCGAGATAGGGGACAGGAAGATTGACTATCTCGTTGTCAATCATATGGAACCGGATCACAGTGCGCTTCAAGGCGTGATTAGAAGTGAATATCCTGATTGTACGATAGTTACAAATGCAAAGGCGGTACCGATGATCGAGGGCTACCAAGGTCTGACCGATAATATTAAAGTGATTAAAGAAGGGGAGACTCTCTCATTGGGAAGCGCCAGCCTTCAGTTTTTTATGGTGCCGATGGTTCATTGGCCGGAGACGATGGTGACTTGGTGTCCAGAGGAGAAAAACTTGTTCTCAGGAGACGCGTTCGGCACGTTCAAGACATTCCCGGAAAACGTAATAGATTCGGAATCAGACATATTCAATGAATATAAGGACGAGATGACGAGGTATTACTCGAATATAGTCGGGAAATATGCCGCACCGGTCCAGGCCGCTCTGAAGAAGCTTTCCGGCTTGGAGATATGCCGGATTTGCAGCACGCACGGCCCAGTTTGGGAGAAACATATTCCTGAGGTAGTCACATTGTACGATAAGTTCAGCCGTTATGAGCCTCTGGAGCACGGAGTCTGCCTGGCCTACGGCTCGATGTACGGCAACACGGAGAAAGCAGCTTTGGCGTTGGCTGAATCCTTAAAAAAGCATAACATTCCTTTTGCGATTCACAATCTGAATGAGGAAAGTTATTCGTTCGCTTTGCGTGATGTGTTCAAGTATGACACTGTGATTCTCGGCTCGCCGACCTATAATAATGGTATATTGCCGCCAGTACGTCAACTGATGGAGGCGATCTGTGATCGTCTGATAAAGAACAGACATTTCTTTGCGTTCGGCTCGTTCACTTGGGCAGCCGCCAGCGTCAGATTGCTGAACGAGTTGGCATCGGCAGCCGGATTTGAGATTCTCGGTGACGGAGTGACATTCAAACAAGGATTCACACCTGACAAATTCGACTCAGAATCAATAGTTTCCCTTGTATAGCGACATTCACCTATTTTGTTACACAATTGGGATTATGTTAAGTTGGCTGTTAGATAAACACTACCCTTTGATATGATATTACAATTACTGACTCTTCTTGGTGCTTTGGCACTCTTTGTCTTCGGACTAGAGATGCTGAGCTCGGGAATCCAGAAATCCTGCGGCGACAGGCTCAGGCGTTTTGAGAAATGGATGACATCCGGAACGCCGTTCAAGCAGATTCTGTCCGGCGCCGGAATCACGGCTGTGGTCCAGTCCTCAAGTGCCACGACGATTTTGGTGGCCAGTCTTGTGAGCGTCGCTACCCTATCGCTCAAACAAGGCATCAGTGTGATAATGGGCGCCAACATCGGTACGACCATAACAGCTTGGATCATAGCGGCTACAGGGTTCTGGCTTGATGTGACGGTTCTGGCGTTTGTTCTGCTTGGTGTCGGCTTTGTGATGACCCTTCTGAAGAAATCATTGATCAAGAACATCGGTCAGGCAGTTCTGGGACTGTCACTGGTTTTCGTAGGACTGATCTACATAAAGTCCTCTATACCAGCGATTGACACTGTTCCGCAGACAGCAGCCTACATTGCCGGGCTTGCCTCACACGGAGTCGGTTCCGTGCTGATCTTTATGCTGATAGGTGTTGTCATCACGTTCATACTCCAGTCGTCAAGTGTCACGGTTGTCCTGACGATGGTACTCGCCTACCTCGGCTGGCTTCCATTCCCGATGGCCGCCGCTATGGTTCTTGGAGAGAACATCGGAACCACGATCGGAGCCAATATCGCCGCCAGTGGAGCCGGTGTACAGGCTCGCAGGGCCGCTCTAGCCCACACCGTGTTCAATGTGGCCGGAGCTGTCTTTGTCTTGATATTCTTTAATATATTCATAAAGATCAATTTGTGGCTAGTCTCTTTGTTTGGCCTTGATTCTCAGATGACAGCGGTCTTTGGCATCGCTTGCGTCCACACCTTGTTCAATGCCATTTCGACTTTGGTTCTTGTTTGGTTCCGCAAACCATTCGCTGATTTGCTGACGAAGTGGATCAAGGAGCCGGCACCTGAAAAAGGAGACTTCCATTTGAAGTTCATCGGAAGCGGCAGACTTTTCGGAACTCCTTCAATCTCAATCGAGCAGGCGTACAAGGAAGCTGTGAACTTCGCCGTTACGGCCCAGGAGGGCTTTCAGTATGTCAAAATGGCTCTGAATGAGAAAGATCCGGACAAATTTGAGGAATACCGGCAGAAGCTGGTCAAGTGCGAGGAGGTGACGGATAGGTTTGAATATGAGATCGCGGCCTTCCTGAACAGCCTCACATCGGAGTCTATGAATGATCACGAGGCGCGTGAGGTAAAAGTTATCTACCGTGTGATCAGCGAGTTGGAAAGCTTAGGAGACAGTTGCGAGAACATCAGTCGTCTGCTTACCCGTCTGCGTGTCCACAAACTTGATTTCGATGAGGAGACAATCAGCAAGCTTAACCTGTTGATCGGCAAGGT
>CAVBMN010000169.1:0-2706 GCA_963596515.1 bacterium | reverse complement strand
TTCCGTCACAACAATCAGTAAACAAAGGCCACGGCCAAAACAGATAAAGAAATGAAATCAAACAACGGAATCGAGGTCAAAGACTTCGCCTACTGCTCAGACAAGTACCAGTACACGATGGGTAAATCCTTCTACGAAACCGGAAGGAAGGATGTCATCGCAGTCTTCAATATGTTCTACAGGAAAGCCCCCGAGAACAACAACTGGGCTGTGGTGAGCGGCACAGAAGAAGCCATCGAATGCATAAAAAACCTTGGCAAGGCCGAGCCGGAATTCTACGAGAAGTTCCTTCCGGGCGATGAATATGCCGAATTCCGCAAGTACCTCTCCACCTTGAGGTTCACCGGCAACGTCTATGCGATGCGCGAGGGCGAGATCGCCTTTCCTAACCAGCCGATCATCACCGTGGAGGCACCGCTTATCGAAGCCCAGATTCTGGAGACTCCCCTGCTCTGCATAATGAACCATCAGATGGCCGTCGCGACAAAGGCCTCAAGAGTCTGCCGAGCCACCAACCGTCCTGTCAGCGAGTTCGGATCACGCCGCGCTCACGGTCCTTGGGCGGCGACCTACGGAGCCAAGGCGGCGATCATAGCCGGCTGCGCCAGCACGTCCAACATCCTCACCGGAGTGCTGAACGGAGTGCCTTCCACCGGCACGATGGCCCACAGCTTCGTCACCTCCTACGGCAGCACGGTCGAAGGCGAGCACAAAGCCTTCGTGGACTACATCAACACCCACAAGGGCGAGAACCTCATCCTGCTCATCGACACCTACGACACCCTTAAATGCGGCATTCTCAATGCGATACGCTCTTTCAAGGAGTGCGGCATCGACAATGAATATCCCAACGGCTACGGCGTGCGTCTGGACAGCGGCGACCTCGCCTACCTCTCCGTCAAAGTCCGCAGAATCCTTGACAACCACGGACTTACCGGCTGCAAGATCTTCGCGACCAACTCTCTTGATGAATATCTCATCTCGGATCTTGAGCGTCAGGGGGCTTGCATAGATTCCTACGGAGTCGGCGACGCCATCGCCACCAGCAAGGCCGCCCCTTGCTTCGGCAACGTTTACAAACTCGTCCAGATTGACGGCCGCCCTGTCCTGAAACGCTCCGAGGACAGGATCAAACTGATCAACCCCGGATTCCAGATCACCTACAGGATCACGAAGAAAGACCCCGACCTCGGCGAAATCTACAAGGCCGATGTCACCTGTCTGCGAGGCGACACCCTCTCCCAGAGAATAGAGGCCGGCGAGACCTTCACGATCTACGACGAGCAGGACCGCTACAAGTACAAGATCTTCCAGTCCGGTGAATATTCCTGGAGACCTCTCCAGCATCAGGTCATCAAGAACGGCGAAAGGTGCGCCGAAAGCCACACCCTGCAAGAAAAAAAGGCCTTCTACAACAGCACCCTGTCGCATTTCAGCCCGTCTGAAAGACGACTAATCAACCCACACTACTACAAAGTTGACATCTCCGACGACCTCCTGAACACCAAACTCGAAATCCTCGACACCCTCAACAAAGAGATCGAGGCCTTCAGCATCGACTAAGGTCTCCGTACATCGCCGTCTTTGACATTTTCGCACGGTATTCCTATCAGAATTTTGCGAAAATTGCACGAGATTTCGTGCAATTTTCTTAATTTTGTGCACATAACTATCAGCAGATATGGAATCATTATACGCCACATACAAGCAAAAGCTTGAGTTGACCCCTATGTCATTCTTCCGCGACTTTCACAATGAAATAAACTGGAATTGTCGTATAATCGGGATTCTCGGGCAGAAAGGCGTCGGAAAATCCACGCTCATTCTCCAACACATCAAGAAATATGAAGACATCGGCAAGGTGCTGTATGTGTCAGCAGACGACATATACTTCACGGCACACACACTGATCGACACCGCAAAGAAGTTCTTTGCCGAAGGCGGAAAGGTGTTTTATATCGATGAGATCCACAAGTATGGAGGGTGGAGTACCGAGGTGAAACTTATGTACGACCAATTGCCTCTGCTCAAGGTGGTATATTCAGGAAGTTCCATTCTTGACCTTAAGAAAGGTGGCGCGGATTTGAGTCGAAGGGCCATTGAGTACAAAATGCCGGTATGGTCTTTCAGAGAATACCTCAACCTCCGACAGGGATGGAATTTGAAAAAGGCGACTCTTGAAGAAATCCTCAAAGGCAATGTGGATTTCCCATACGGCGAGCACAGGCCATTGGCATATTTCAAGGAATATAAGAAAGAGGGGTGCTACCCATTCTTTGACGAGCCCGAGTTCAAAACAAGGCTGCGTCAGGTCATCACCACTACTGTCGAACTTGACATACCGAAATACGCAGATATGACAATCGCATCAACAGACAAGTTGAAGAAACTGATGTATTACATCGCGCAAAGCGTTCCGGTAAAAATCAACTATTCAGATATGGAGCGAAATCTCGGCATACCGAGGAACAGCCTTCCACAATATCTGGAGTATCTGGAAAAGGCCGAACTTGTCTGCGCATTGAAGATGAAGACGAACGGAGACGCCGCGCTGCGCAAGATGGACAAACTCTATCTGGACAATTCCAATATGATGTACTCTCTGTCAGAGACGGAACCAAATGTAGGCAATGTACGGGAAACGATGTTCCTGTGCTGGATGAAGCGATCATATAATGTACTGGAATCACCGGTTTCCGACTTCGA
>CAVBMN010000168.1:0-2779 GCA_963596515.1 bacterium | reverse complement strand
GCGATCGGCGGCATATTATCGTCCGTATTCTCCGACCATCTTGTTAAAAAAGGAATTCCTGCCCTCAAGGCAAGAAAAATAATGATGATAGGAATATCATTTGTAGCGCCTATATGCGCGCTGACACCTCTCGTGAGCGGATGTGAGTCCATAGCGTTCGGGGTCAGGGCCTGGATGGTAGTGGGCATATTCAGTGTGATCGCCGTGATGTGCTCAAGCTGGCTCTACACCATCTGTGTGGTGGTAGCGGAGGCGTTCCCGGTAAGGAATGTGGCCAGCGTGGTCGGCATCACAGCGGGAGCGGGAGCTGTCGGAGGAGCCATATTCAATGTCTTTGTCGGATCATTGCTTTCGTCAATGGGCAACGTTCTGTTCGCTGTGATGGGCGTGCTTCACCTCATCGCTTCGCTTGTGCTTTGGAAAATGGTACGGCCTGAACGACCGGCACAGTATGTAAAGAATATTTAAAAATCAAACAATTATGGAAACAAAAAGAACTTACACCGAGCCGGCGAGAGAGATTCCGGTAAGGGACAATGTGGATATTCTTGTAGTCGGCGGAGGCCCTTCCGGCATCATGGCCGCGCGCGCCGCCGCAGGCAAAGGTCTTAATGTAATGCTAATCGAGAGCCGAGGCTACGTAGGTGGCAACCTTACCCTCGGTCTGCCGATCCTTGGATTTCTCGGCAGAAAAGGCAACCAGGTCATCGAAGGGCTGCCTCAGATGCTCATCGACAGGCTCAGGGCCAAGGGCAAGGCGTCAGAGCACAAGCCTTGCAAGAATCACGTAAGCCTCACGATCATAGACCCTGAAGCCGTGAAGGACGAGGCTCTGGCGATGCTGGAGGAAGTAGGAGTCAAAATCCTGATGTATGTGTTCTGCTCAGGTGTCATCAAGGAAGGAGATGATGTGAAAGGTGTCATCATCGAAAGCAAGGAAGGCCGCGAGGCCATTTTGGCTAAGACCGTCATCGACTGCACTGGAGACGCCGATGTCGCCTTCAAGGCTGGAGTTGAATGTCATAAGGGAGACGCTGAAGGAGGTATGCAGCCACCTACATTGATGTTCTCGATGAGAGGAGTCAATATGCCTGAGCTTAGGGACGCGATCGTGAACCATTCTGACGAATTCGATATGGACGTAATGCCGACCGAACAGTTCAAGAGCGGGCCGTTCATCGTGGTCGGGTTCAGGAAGAAGATCAACGAGGCCAGAGAGAAAGGCTACAATATTCCTGTGGCCAGAACAATCCTCATCACAGGTCTCGCCGATGACGAGATCTGGGTGAATATGTCCAGAGTATGCGGCGTGGATTCCACAAATCCGGAAAGCTACACCGATGGCGAAATAAAGGCCCGTTTCCAGAACGATGAGGTGGAAAGGTACCTCAGGGACTTCATTCCCGGATTCGAACACGCTTGGAGAGACAAGGTGGCACCGTTTATGGGGATCAGAGAGAGCCGTGTCATCAAGGGTGAATATGTGCTGACCGCTGATGACATCCTGAACTGCCGCAAGTTCGAGGATTCGATCGGCGTAGGCAGTTACCCGGTTGACATCCATCACAGTCACGGGGACGACTGCACGATGATGTGGTGCCCTGATTGCTACGATCTGCCTTACCGTATGCTGGTTCCGGAAAAGGTCGGGAACCTCCTTGTGGCCGGACGCTGCGCCTCAATGACCCACGAGGCTATGGCCTCAGCCAGAGTGATGTCCACTTGTATGGCTATGGGCGAGGCAGCCGGAAGGGCGGCAAGGATCGCGCTGGAGGAAGGCGTGCCGGTCGCCAAGGTAAATGTGGCCGAGGTCCGCAAGGAACTTAAAGAGACCGGGGCGTACCTCAGGGATTAATGAATATAAAATTGTTCCAATTATGAATATATTCAAGAGCAAAACTTTGATTCTTACGGCTTTGGCCATTTTCCTTACGGCTGCGGGCATAGCTCCGGCAAGAGCAGCGGGAAAAGGTCTCAGCCGTGATGCGCAGGAGAAAGGTACGCATCGTATAATGACCTGCAACATCCGTATAACCGGACTGCCGGAAGACGCCAAGAAACCGGGATGCACCTGGGAGGAAAGACGAGAGGTCTGCCGGGATGTGATATTGGCGCAGAAACCCGACATCATCTGTATGCAGGAGGTCATCTACGATTCCAATGAATATATGAAGAAAGAGCTGAAAGGCTACACTTCGTTCGGATTCGCAGGTCCGGAAATGGATCCGTTCACGGAAGGTTACCATTTCATCGGAAAGAATGTGATCTTCTTCAAGACATCCAGATACGAGATGCTCGGCGCCGGTTGCTACTGGCTGTCGGAGGAGCCGCTCATCGGTGGCACAGTTTCTTGGGGAACCACAAGGGCAAGGCACTGCAACTATCTCAGGCTGCGTGACAAGAAAACCGGCGAGGAGTTCCGCATTCTTGACACTCATCTTGATCACAAGTCTGACAACGCAAGGCGTGAACAGGCCAAGATGCTGGCCGCGGAGGCTGGTCAGTATGCCGATGATTTTCCGCAGATCATCTGTGGGGATTTCAATTCAAGTATAACAGACGGTGCCGCCCAGACACTGCACGACGCAGGGTGGAAAGACGCTTACGAATGGATGGGCTTCCCGGACCGCTTCTCCTTCCACGGTTTCAAAGGCGAGAAGTACACCAAGAAGAACACCCGCATTGATTTCATCTATCTGCACGGCAAGGCCAAGCCGGTTCATTGCCGGATGATCACGGAAGGGGTCAAGGGCATCCTGCCAAGCGACCACTACTTTGT
>CAVBMN010000167.1:0-2918 GCA_963596515.1 bacterium | reverse complement strand
GTTGGGTTCTCCCCATAAGGTTTTCCGTAATCTTTCTTGGCCTCCTCACAAAGTCTGGTCAGCGCCTCATAGGCATACGGGAAAGTCTTTTGCCGACATTTATAAGTGGTGAGATATGAGCAACCGCCAAGTTTTGTCTCCGCCTTTGCCGTCGTGAACAGTTCTTCCCTGACAAACTCCGCTTCAAAATCGTGGAACTCCCGTTCCAAATCCCATTGGTTGACACGGCGCAGTTCCGCTTCCAGAGTCGTATAAGCCGCCATCAGATCATCCACTATATCCTGCTGTGCCGCAACGCTCAGCATAGCTATCCGGGCAAGCAGCCTGCTCGCGGTCACCTGACCTTTCAAATCAAGAGCCAACGCCAACTCCGGATGCTCGCTTAGATATTCAGTGGCCACCTCATTGCCATACTTGTTGCTGATGTCAATAAAATCAGCCTGATCCTTATCCTGGTCCTGCCACGCGGCAGTGTTTGCGCTCAAAGAACGCAATTTTGCCCTAAGCATCATATTGAGACGCTTCTCTGACGGAATGGCGGTAATGATATACTCGTACAATGGCGGCAAATCCATCCGTTGGCCCGTACGGTTGATACGGCCGCGTTTCTGCAGGTCAATGTTCACATCAAGGTCATCCTGCACTATAAGCATCTTGCGCTGACGAACCTGGTCTTCAGGCACTTCCGCAGTGGAAACAGCGTGTGCGCTAGCTCCTATGGCGCCACAGGCATTGATGAGTATGACATCCAGCCAATTATTCTGGAAGTCATTGAATATGTGGTTGGAAGGACGCTTCCTGCGTGGCCTTGTCACTGCATTTACAAAATCATCGCTACCCTCTGGCGAGAGATATTCCAATTGATGCGCGCGACCGGTGCATTCCTCAAAACGAATATTGATATATTCTCCATCAGGAGCGATGAACTTTTCCTCCGTTATAAGTTGACGGATCACGTCAATAGGAGACATCGGTAGATGAAAGACCTCTTCCTTGATGCTGTTTTCGATAAACTCGTAGTAGTCTCTTACCGCATCAGATCCGGAGCTCAGCACAGGAATATCTTCATCATTGGTTTCGTTGATGATGTCAAAAACAGGTCTGGCACACGTGCCACGGACAGTCTTGTCCAACAACCTCAGGAGCAATGCCGATATGTCACCACGGACTGTTCCATCCTCATTCACCATCACATCCTTAAGAATACATTCAAGGGTGTCGCTCATCCCGATGACCACGGATTTGCCTTGCCTTACCTCTTCTATGGCGACCTGCGCCACTTTCCGCGCCTTGAGGGAAAGCAACAGCACCTTGTTCACATAGAAGAGCTGCGCTCTTGCCGGATAGCACTTGAAATCAAGCAGCAAGCCATTCATCTGAGCATGGCCAACCAAAGTCTTAACCATGGATGACAACTTGACTATTTCCCTGAAGAAGAACATAACCTTGTCAAACAGTTCACCATGCACCACAAGGTCATCATCAAGATAGGTATATACAGGGGTCGGCAAACTCACAGCGGAGTGTTCTCTTCTGATCATTTGACCTTCCGCGGCCAGACAGGACGAGACATATTCCTGCATCGGCACCCCGCCGCTATGCAATGCTTTTTCCAGCGTATCATCTGTCGCCAAGGCAGCCAAGGCCGTGCGGCTCATGAATGTAATGAGGCTTTCGGGACGTTTGGCGAAAGTGGCGGAAAGAAACACACTGCGTCTGCGGAGTCTCTGATAGGATCATATTGATGCTCTGGGTGATCACGGATATCTTGCCGGCGCTCACACTGCTGCTTCGATGAGCTTCGTCAAAAATGAAAAGCACCCGGTTTCTCTCACATAACGACCGAAGAAAGTCAAGGCGAGTCATATCTCGTCTGGCATCTTTCAATTGGGAATATGTGACCATCAGATAATCATACGATTCCGAAGGAATATCGCCTTTTTTGAATATTTCCTGAAGAATATTCTTTTGGGGAGCCCTGAAAACCACCTCATATTGATTTTGATAGCGTTTCATAAGTTCCGCCTCGAACTTTTCGGAATCGTCTTCAGCAGGGGACCAGATCTCGTCAGAGGTGTCAGGCTCTTTTTCTTCAATGACGTTGTCGAAATCAACGACAGACGCGCCGGAGTTCACCACTAATGGGCGCGCGTCCTTGATGCCAAGAGCCTTGCAGTCTCGGTACATATCACTGAACAGCGTATAACGATCTGTAAAGAAAACAGGAATATAGCCTGACAACAATCCGTAGCGGATCATCGCGGCGGCCTGACGGCCTTTTCCGATACCTGTCTGATCTCCGATGATCACTGACTGCGACCTTTTTTCTATGTTGTACATCGCCAGCGCCACGCCATCGATCTGTTCGGCGGCCAAAGCGTCGCAAAGTTCACCGGCGCTCATGTGAAGCCGACTGGCGACATATCCACAAACATCGCCTCCAAGGGCCTCGCTCAGCTTCGACAGAGCCTTGGCGGTGTATTCCACGAGCCGCTTGGGAACAACCGTGCCCAGTGATTTCGCATCACCTGCTACGCTTTGATATTCTCCAGATTCATCCATTGTGGTTCTCTTTTAAGCAGTGATTCCCACAAAGAAAACAAAATTCCCTGCCAAAGTATGGCAGGGATTGAGGATATTGTCAGGTTATATTCTTAACACGCCACCTTTTGGTGTTTTTACACGTCACTTGAGATAGTAGCCAGACTGGATCTCCAGTGTCTCCCCTCTGTTGATGACGATGTTCTTTCCGGTGCAGGAGGTGCCTCCAAGCTTGTACTGGACAATGTAAGTGCCCTCCGGAAGACTTGTCTCGTAGCACTCCTGATAGGAATAGACACTGCCGGACGGATCGAAATGATAACTTTTAGGATCACTTAGGCTCTTTGAGTCTATGAAGACGATGTCCGTCATGAACT
>CAVBMN010000166.1:0-2999 GCA_963596515.1 bacterium | reverse complement strand
TTGTCCAGGGTCTGAGGGATCATTTCAACGGAGAGTGCTCGGAGGTCGGAATGTATCTTGCGATGAGCCGTCAGGCCGAGCGTGAGGGCTACCCTGAGATCGCCGAGGCGTTCAAGAGGTACGCCTTCGAGGAGGCTGAGCACGCCGCCAAGTTCGCCGAGCTTCTCGGTGATGTTGTCTGGGACACCAAGACCAACCTTGAGAAACGTTATCAGGCCGAGGCCGGAGCCTGCGAAGGAAAGCTCGCGATCGCCACAAGGGCAAAGCAACTCGGTTACGATGCTATCCACGACACAGTTCACGAGATGGCCAAAGACGAGGCCCGTCACGGCGCCGGCTTCTACGGTCTCCTCACCCGTTACTTCGGCAAGTAGGTAGCAACGGAAGCGGCGGAGGATAATCCACTGACAATAAGCTAAATAAAGGGTTGCCTTTAGTCAAAACCAACTAAAGGCAACCCTTTATTACATTACCAAGCTGCAAATTACGCAGCACGGTCCAACAAAGAAGGAAGGTAATGTACGATGTGCGGTGTTGTAGAATAATCTGGTACAGGAGAAGCCCCTCTGGAGTACGAAACCGCTTCTAAAAGGCAGTTGGTACGGCAGAGGGGCTTTTGCTGTACGGAATTGATACAAATCTTCTACGGGAAGGCTACAGATCGTCATCAGTAAGGCCGAAACGTTCGGCGATGTCGTCCGGAATCTCACCGAGGTCGTTACTGTTGTCGATCTCGTCCCAGGCCTCCTCCATAGCGCGACGGTCTTTCTTGGTCGGACGGCCGGCACCGGGGTCTCTGCGAAGGAAAAATGTCTCAACGGGAGCCTTTAATTTGTCGATCTCGGATTGAGAGGTAAGGTTCTCGGCATAGTCGGGAACCAGTTTCGCGCCGAGACGATGGTCGGTCAACTGCTTGATTCTGTATGAATACTGCACGGTTCCCTTGCGGATTTCCACAACCTCACCGACCTTCAACATTCTGGAAGGCTTGGCGTTGACTCCACCAATCTTGACCTTGCCGCCCTTACAAGCATCTGTGGCCTCGGTGCGGGTCTTGAACACTCTGATTGCCCAAAGGACTTTGTCTATTCTTTCAGTGTCAGCCATATTCAATCTCAAAATTTATACAATCAACATTCACACAACAGTGTCTGAATATGACACATATCCTAACTGTTCCATTCACGAATATGCGGGTCAGGAGTCTCGGCCTCGACAAACGAGTTCGGCTCAACTTCCTGATCCGTGTAGGAATCCCTCACAAGACGCTTCTCCACAAGGGTTTCCAACAGGACGGTTCCACGTGCGGCAGGAATGAGGAAGAAGTCGTTCAACTCTGACGGCACAAGAATGGAATGCCCCGCTTTCAACGAATATGACTCCACACTCTTCGAGCCTTTGTCATTCTCCACCGGAATCTGGACAGTGACCTCACCGGCAGTGCAGTAATAGACGGCAAAACTGCCGGGCTGCTCCGAGAATATGTGCAGTCCGTCCTTCAGGTCGAGTCTCGTCACCACAAATTCCGGACAGACAGCCAATTTATCACCAGCAACGGGTTCAGGGACATATTTCTTGAAATCAATCAGATCGAATGCTTCCTCAAGCAGGAGTTCTTCGGTATCAGGCAATTCCACGCCCCAATTATGGAGATTGAAGACAAGTTCGGAGCTCTCGGCGATCTCAACGATCTTGAGTCCCGGACCTGCGGCGAAGACTGTGCCTGGCTTGATCAGATAAGCCTCGCCTTTATGTGGCTCGACAATATTCAAGACCTCCTTGACGGTTCCGTCCTGACATCTGGCATAGAACTCGGCCGGATCGACATCGCGGTTGAAGCCCAACAACAATTCGGACTCCGGTGCGGCCTCCTGAACGTACCAAAGGGCGGTCTTGCCAAATGAGTCATAGCGCTCAGCCGCAATGTCATCGGCAGCGTTCATCTGCAGGGGCTGCCAGCCGGCCACGTCCATAACCTTTACCATCACAGGGAATTGCAAGCCGTAGAACTCGAACACGTCATCCCCGACTACCCTCTCAAGATATGTTCCCATCAACTCGCTCAGGGTATTGCCTCCGAACCAGCCGTTGTCTATCATCGAATCCTTGAACCCAAGATCCGCAATCTGATAGCTGACGTGTCCCCAAGGCACATCCGCACCTTCATCCACAAACCTCAACGGGTAGAGTTTTCTATTGTCGTTCTCCATATTCATCACATTGTCTATCGCAGGCAGGCAATTGCCGACGAAATAAACCTATCTCACATTAGAAGGTGAATGCCCACCCATATTCATAGAATCAATAGAGACTATTCCGCACCGACCTGCGCCTTGACCTTGGCAACAAATTCGGCCGGAAGCTTCTCATAATTGGCGAAGTCAGCGATAAGCGACGCTGTGTCAATCTTCTCCAGATACTTTTCTGCGTTCTGAGGGTCCTCGTTTATGAAGCTGGCGCACTGGGCAAGGGCGAGGAACGGATCTGGAAGCATCATATACGCATCAACATATTTCCCGAAAGCCAACTTGGTCTCAGGGGTGATGTCCATCATTCTGTGCATCAAGCCCTTCTTCCCGTTCAATAGGTCACGGTGCGAGGCGGCATATTCATTGAAAGAACATTCGATGACAAGCTCCTCCGAGGCAAGGGTTTCCGGAAGGTAGATGACAGCGGAAAGATCCGCTCCCTCATAACCCCACTCGGCATCCTTCCCGGATACTTCCGCATTGTGGGCGGCGAAGCGGGAATATGGCACCTTCACTCCGTTCACGGTCACTTTCTCCGGTGCGAAAACACCTGCGAGAACAATCTGCACGCGACGGTTAGGTTCTATACCACGGTAGTTGCCCTGACGAGGAGCAACGGTGATTCTTAAACCTGAAGCATCGGAATCCTTGCGAACCTGCGTTGTGGCATATTCAGTGCTGTAAGCCTGTGTGGTGCCATCGTCCTCATAAACAGCGACTGCGCTTTCACCATCTCCCGGAGCGACAAAG
>CAVBMN010000165.1:0-3065 GCA_963596515.1 bacterium | reverse complement strand
TCTCGGAAGCCCTCCAGACCGCCATCAACAAGGTCAAGACCGAGAGGAACTTCGGGATCCTCTTTGTCCCGGAAGGGAAGTACCGCATCAGCAGGACAATCTATATTCCGTCCGCCGTCCGCATCATTGGGTACGGCAAGAACAGGCCTGAGTTCATCCTGTCGAAAAACTCTCCGGGCTTTGATGTGGAGCATCCTTCGGACAAGGGTGGTTCCAAATATATGTTTTGGTTCACAGGTGGTGTCGTAGAGGATGAGAACCGTATTCCGGATGCCAACGCCGGGACGTTCTACAGTGCTATGTCCAATGTAAACATCACAATCGAGGACGGCAATCCTTATGCCGTCGCGCTGAGGACCCACTATGCGCAGCACAGTTTCGTCAGTCACGTGGCGATCAACATCGGCAAGGGACGGGCCGGAATGTTCGAGATCGGCAACGAGATGGAAGATCTGGCATTCTACGGCGGAGACTACGGCATTATGGCCACCAAGGCATCTCCGGGTTGGCAGGTTATGATGGTTGACGCTTGTTTCGAGGGGCAGCGCAAAGCCGCCGTCAAAAGTCAGGAGTCGGGCCTTGCCATAGTGAATATGCAGGTGAAGAATGTTCCGATGGTCTTTGACATCGATGACAACTATTGGGAGAAAATATTCATAGAGAACGCCCGCTTTGAGAATGTCTCAGGCCCGGCGTTCAACATCGCTGTCGAGAACAACAGCAACAATTCCATCACCCTGCGGGATGTCTGGTGTTCCAATGTCCCTGTGCTTGCCGCTTTCAAAAGGACCGGGGAACAGACCCGTGTCTCCTACAAGAAATATTATGTCAAGTCATTTGACCACGGTCTTCAGATGGAGAGTCTCGTGGACACTCCGGAGTACAAGACTTTGCTTTCAGCCGAGCCTGTGGACAAGCTTCCGACTGCCGTTCAGTCCGTTCTTCCGGCTCTTCCTCCGATGTCGGAATGGAAAAACCTGAGGCAACTTGGGGCGAAGGGTGACGGCGTGACGGATGACACGGAGGCCATTCAGAAAGCCATAGACACTTATGATGTCATCTATGTGCCTTCCGGCTGGTATCAGGTGAGCAGACCTATAAAGATGCGCCCGTCAACAAGGCTGATAGGTCTTCATCCGTTCTCCACCCAGTTCCGTCTTGGCGAAAGCACTCCGGCTTTCAGCGGTTTCGGCGCGCCGGTGGCGGTTCTCGAATCCGCCAAGGGATCCGAGGACAACATCCTCAATGGAATCGGCATCAGTACCGGGGCGTTCAACTATCGGGCTGTTGGTGTGAAATGGACGGCCGGAGCTGGCTCTTATGTCAATGATGTCAAATTTGTCGGCGGTCACGGCTCAATGTGGAAGCCGGTTCCCGGTCAGAAGGCACCAAGGTGGAATTGGGGATCGCGCGAGGTGAGCACGCCGGACAAACCGGTCCGCGAGCAGGGTATGGATCAGGCTTGGGACACGCAGTACTGGAGCCTTTGGGTGACAGACGGCGGAGGCGGCATATTCAAAGACATTTGGACGGCGAACACTTACGCTTCCAACGGCTTCTATGCGGAAAACACTTCTACCGAGGGCAGGATCTACGCTATGTCCATCGAGCACCACGTCCGCAATGAGGTGAGATTCAGGAATGTGTCGAACTGGAAGGTTTACTGTATGCAGACCGAGGAGGAGACGGTCGAGAGTTCCGAGTGCCAGCCTATTGAAATGGATGGCTGCCGTGACATCACATTCGCGAACCTCTATATGTTCAGGGTCATCCGTGTCGTGAAACCATACCATAGCGCCGTGAGGCTCAGAGGGTGCGGCGACATCGAGTTCCTGAACGTGCACAATTACGCCCAGACCAAGTACACGACCGATATCGCTGTCTTCGACCAGAACAAAGGCATTGAGGTGCGCCCTTGGGAATTTTCAAGGCTCATCGTCAAAGGTGACGAAGAACAAGCCTGCACCGCTTCTTCCGATGGCGTGATCCGGTTGGCCGATGACTTTGATTTTACCGAGGGCATCGCCTGTGACAGCAAGGGCAACATCTACTTCTGTGACAACAGGCTTCCGCGTCTCTGGACTTGGTCGGAAGCCCAAGGACTCAGGCTGCTTGCCGATTTCCACTGGAAACCATACAATGTGGCCGTTGACACCGAGGACAACATTCTGGTCACTTTCCGCTACGACCGCCAGCCGGGCTGGGACGCTGACCCTATCGAGGTTCCGCAGCTTCCTGATTCGAGAGGCACGTCATTCAGCGGATGGGGAAATTCGGGGCACGCCGTGTTGGTTTACACAATCGATCCGGACAACCCGGAGGAGTCCTTGAAACTTCTGGAAGAGAGTCCTATGCGCTCGGTGAAGAATGTGGCCAAGGCTCTGTACCCGTCAAACAGGTGGCGCGATTTCCACGATTTCAACGAAGATGCCCTGTACGTCCCTGAGACCTGCTTTGTGGCTCCCGACGGAAAGACCATCATCCCTCGTGTGTATGACATCGCCCGCAGCTCCTCCCTCTTGGAGGCCTTCCCCGGCAAGCCATTCTATCTTGTCAATGAATATGACAGGCGCACCGTTGTCACGGATGTAGCCGCTGACGGCACCCTGTCCAATCTCCGTTATTTCACCGAAAACGGTGAGTTCGGCCTTGCGGTTGACAGTAAAGGCAATGTGTACATCGCTGACGGCGAAGTTCAGGTCTATGACAGCAATGGCACTCACATCCGCACCATCCATATCCCTGAACGTCCCTCTACACTGACAATCTTCGGAGACAAACTCTACATAACAGCCCGCAAATCCATTTACCGCACTGACCTGTAAAACAGAGCAAATAGTCACGGCATTCGGAGCGAAGCGACGCAAGGGGTCTGGGGAATCCGGTCCCCAGTGCCCCACCGGGGCTGTCCCGTAGGGACTGGGGGTAATAGGAATGCACAAAAAGGGGACAGCTGATGCTGTCCCCCTTTTTGTGCCTCAGGCGGGAATCGAACCCGCACGGACATTTCTGTCCAAGGGATTTTAAGTCCCTCGTGTCTACCATTTCACCACCAAGGCGATAGA
>CAVBMN010000164.1:0-3086 GCA_963596515.1 bacterium | reverse complement strand
TAAGGAGATGAGTCCTCTGGCCAATCCTTGGCTGACCACTCCGATGCGCAACACGTTGAACAGCATCGCCCCTGGTGTGATTGATTTCAGGAGGACACTTGCGGTGGCCTGGTGTTCATATTCAACGGTCATTCAGAGCCGCTCTTGGCTGCCGGATGGCATCGGAGGAGTCTGTTGGTACGCGGTTGACAACCCGGCGCAGAGTCCTCGCATCCCGATTTTCTGCGGAAGCACGAAGTTGCCTGCCGCTTTCGAGAAGTGCGGGCAGCGGGAATATTACCCCAACAGTGTCCTATGGGAGTTCCGCCGTGCCAACAAACTGGCGACGCTTTCGTGGCAGAAAACCAAGAAAGAGTTTACTGACAATGTGTTGGAGATGGAGTCGATGACATTCGAAGGACTGCCGGAGCTTGAGGCTGAATATTCAAAGGCATCTGCTAAAAAGAGGGCGAAGCTGCTGAACGCCTACACCGCCAGGATCCACGACAAGTGCGCGGCCCGTTGGAAAGAACTGGAAGCGAAGTACTGGTCGATGTTCGGCAGAGGCTTTTAGTGCCGATTGAATAAAAACGGCGTTCAACTTTAACGCTTGCTGATTGTCAGTTGAATAATATCTATCTCTATGAATATAAGAATTTTGAATATAATCGTGGGGTGTTTGGTGACTTTCTTGTCTCCAATTGTGGCAATGGCTCAAGATTGCTGCTGTCCGACTGATTCCAAACCAAAATATGTGGCGTTGTCCTTCGATGACGGCCCGAGCCTGAAATACACTCCGATGATGCTGGACGTGCTGGAGGAGAATGGCGTGAAGGCCTCGTTTTTTCTGATCGGTCAGAACATCACGGAGGAGACCGCCCCGATCATCCGCCGGATGGTTCGGATGGGATGTGATGTGGATAACCACACATATTCCCATCCGAATTTGACACAAATCTCAGATGATCAGATTATTGAAGAGATTGCCAAGACGGATTCCCTGATTGAGGTTTACGCTGGAGCGAAGCCAAAGTACCTCCGCCCTCCGTTCACTGCGCACAACGCCCACGTGGCCGAACTTATTGACGGAAAGATATTCATCGCCGGCCTGAGTTGTCAGGATTGGAGGGCCGATATGCCCGTTGAGGATCGTGTGACAAAGACCCTTGATCGTGTCGAGGACGGCCGCATCCTCCTCTTTCACGACACGAACGAGCGCACCGTCGAGGCTATGAAGACCATCATTCCCGAGCTCAAGGCCCGTGGCTACGAGATCGTCTCCATCCCCGAACTCTTCCGCCTCTCCGGCCACACCCCCGCCTACAACTCCCCGAAGATGTACGGCAGAGCCTATTAAGTCCACGGGCTTACCGTTTCAAACTATAGCAGAGTCGGTTCCGGGATGACGAGGTCTTCTTCCGGGGTGTTGTCTTGCTTGAGGAACATCACGTAGTAGATGGGAAGGTAGGTGATGCCGTGCTCCTTATGGACATTCTGCTCGTTGCTTAGGACGATGGCGTTCTTGATGTGATAGTCGGGGGTGTCAAGGAAGGTGTCCAGGGCACTGTGAACCTTGTAGTCCTTGCCGGATTTGACCTCGATCGGGAGGACGGTGAGGTTGTCATAGTCATCAATCAGAAAATCGACCTCGCCACGCTGCTTGTTGTCGTAGTAGTGCAGGGAAAATCCATGGGCGTGTAGTTCCTGCGCAACGACGGACTCATAGACGGAGCCGAGATTGATGCTGCGTTCATCTCCAAGCACCGCGTTGATGTTTGTCCTGTAAAGGATGTCGGTCAGAATTCCTACATCGCTGAGATAAAGTTTGATAAGATTCTTGCTCTCGGACTCCTTCAGCGGGAACTTCGGATTGCTGATGGCTTGGACCGAGAGGGCGGTACCGGAGTTGACCAGATAGTCAAACTCGTCAGAGTAGTCGCTGAACTGCTTGTGGCCGGCGGTCTGCTCGATGTTCTTCACGATGACACGCTTTTTCTTGTTCTCCATATTGGATGGAATCATATCGTAGATCTTGCGGATGACCAGTTTCTTCTCGTCATCGTACTGCGATGCGTCCAGTTTGTACAAGGTGTGAATGTCTCGCTGGATCTTCCGGACTTGGGCGATGTTCCGACTTTCGATGAACTTGTTGATGGCATCCGGCATTCCTCCGACCAAAAGATAGATTTTGAACTGTTGGAGCATATAGTTGTGCAGGGAATCGTTCAACGACTTTCTGCCGTTGAAATATTCACGAATCCCGTCAATCGTGTCCTGTCCGCATCCCATCGCCAGAAGGAATTCCTCGAAGTCCAACGGGTACATCTGCTCGATGGCTATGCTGCCGATAGGTACGGAGGGCGTTTGTGCCAATGCCACACCTAATTCCGAACCACTGGCGATGTACCTGTACCTGCCGTCCTCGTTCAGGAATTTGAGCATCGTCATCAGGTGCGGATAGCTTTGAATCTCATCAAGAAAGACAATTGTATTGTCCCGGCTGCCTAATTTGTTCCCGGCGATCGCACCCAATTGCAGGAAAAACTCCTCTATGCCACGTGCAGACGCGAATATCCCGGGGCCCTCCTTGTCTGCTTTCAGGTTTATCTCCACATAATTCTTGAAAAGCTTGTTGCATACATACCTTATCAGGTACGATTTGCCTATTTGCCTGGCACCGTTGACAAGCATTATCTTATGAGGTTCGTTCCGGAGAAATTCTTCCAGATGCGATGCGAATTTTCTGTACAACATACTATTTGCGCAAAAATATATCTGCGAATATACAATAAATCAATTAAATAACAAATGCTATCGGGAATTATTCCGAGTTTTAGAAGGGTGAAAATGGGACTTTTTCCGCATTTTTAACCATTAAAATCGGGAATTATTCCGAGTTTTAGGAGGGCGAAAACGGGACTTTTTCCGGAGTGTTGATAACTTTTCGGGGAGGGCGGCTTTGTGGGGATATGGTTTTTCGGTATCTTTGTACTGCTGCGATTCACTCGGGTGACGGGGACGTTCCCTTGATTCCGGGGAGAATTGCTTGGTTTTGAAAAATTGACTTGTCGCTATGGCCTTTGTTCACCTTCACGTCCACACACAAT
>CAVBMN010000163.1:0-3120 GCA_963596515.1 bacterium | reverse complement strand
AATCCGCCGTCATCGGTTGTCACGCAGATTTTTGCTGTTCCGGCGGCGATGCCTTCCACGTTGCTTGGGCATCGACTGTCGCCACGGACGGTGTGTCGGACTCCCATTTCACATTCTTTTTGGTCGCGTTGTCCGGTTTTACCGTGGCGGCAAGGGTTTCGGCGGAGCCTTCTATCGGAGTCAATTTCTGGTTGTCAAGAGACACCTCGGCAATGCTCACCGTTTTCTCTTTGACTGTGACCGTGTCTTTTCCGGACTTGCCTTCGGCAGTGGCGGGATGGTGGCGGTACCTGCCTTCAGTCCTTGCACGTTGCCGCTGCCATCAACCGTGGCGACAGCCTTGTCGGATGATGCCCTGGTCACGGAGCCTGTCGAAGCGACCTCTCGCTATCTCAGAATCTGCTCCCAGGTCTTGTCCACGAATACAGGAGGAGTTGAGGAGGTGTGCCTGCGATCCGGTGACGCGGCACGTGAAACGACTGACCTTGTCGCTTTGTGAGCCTGATCCCACTTGACGAACGACTCGTAGTCCGGAGTCCATGATTTGCCCTCGGAAAGCCTCATCACACGGATCCAGATCGCCTGGCGTGACGGTGCGTTGAACCGTTCGGAGATGCTTTGGTAACTCATCATACTGTTCTCGCTCGGTCTGTAAACACCGGAAACGTAGGCTCCGCCACCTTCGAACACGCCAAGATTCTCGTCCTTGTAACGGCTGTCTTTGAGGAAAGCGTTCCACTTGACCTTGTCCGGATCGGAAGTGAAGTCCGTGTTCCTGTACCAACCGTATTTCTCTTTGTTCGCCTTGATGTAGTCGATTTCATCCTGAGGAATCCTTCCAAGAGACGAGTAGGAATATTCATCATCCAGCTTGCCTATTCCGTGTCCCACCAACTCGTGGATGAGGGTGGCGGTGAGATCATCCTTGGAATATCCCGTGGAGTTCCAGTTCCTGTAAGGAAGGAATGCGATCGAGGCTCCTTCTCCGTAACCGGCTGAGGATGATGGTTTCAGCATATAGGTTGTGCCTGCGGATCGGTACGAGTTCATCAGGACAAGAACCGTCACGTCATTCATTCTGGAAGCGCCCACAGCCTTTCGGGAATATTCAAGAACCTTGTCAAGGTCACCGCCGCATGCGGAACCATCGCCGAAAGCGCCATTGAAAACCGTTGATGTGACGTTGGTATATTCCTCATTCTTTGAGACAGCGTTGACAAGGTAAACATTGAACCTGTCTTTCAGGGACTTCATAGGCTCCATCGAGAATATTCCGTTAAGAGCGTCGTCCGCCATCTTGCGGAGCGTGCCGTCAGCTATGAGCCTGTCGGAGAAGGCGTCGCCCGTGATGACGATGTCAACTCCGCCGCCCACGCCTGCTTTCTGAAGCGTGATCACTTTGCCGTCGGCCGAATAGTCCTTGGATTCGTAATATTCCTCCTTTGATCCGAAAACTTCGGAAAGGTAGGTCATGACTTTGTCCAATTTATCGCTGCTGTTGTCCGGCAATGTGGTGTAGGCCACCGTCCTGTCCGGACCGATGACCACCACGGAATTCTCGGAGGCGTTAGGGTACATTGATTTGCCTCGCTCGGCGTAAAACTCACGCTGCCCATCTTTGTACATCCATGAAACGAATGACTTCCAACCCACGTGGAACGTGG
Organism: bacterium; assembly: GCA_963596515.1. Taxonomy (GTDB): domain Bacteria; phylum Bacteroidota; class Bacteroidia; order Bacteroidales; family UBA932; genus Cryptobacteroides. The sequence continues at coordinate 1,456 of CAVBMN010000163.1, read as the reverse complement.
AGAGAATATTCTTGAATTCAGCGACATTGGCATTCTGGTCTTTCGGATTGTTGTTGTCAAAGTAGGTGATCACGCCAAGCCCTTTGTCCTTGTTCTTGTCATAAAACGCTGACAGTCTCTCTATGAAGCTTTGAGCGTCTCCGGATTGTGGGTTGACATCCATCAGCACCGTGTAACGGTTCTTGCCGAACTCCTGCTCAAGGTCTATCGTGGCGCCGTCAAGCGCTTTTGTCTGGAAGGTTTTCGGAGCAGGAAGGTGTGACTCCTCAATGTCCTTTTGAGTGAAGTTGTTCCCATAGACGATTCCGGTCCACAGGTTCCAGAAGTTCTCTATGCGCGACACCTCTGTCGGTATCAATCCTGACAGCTTGTTGGCGGACAGGTCGATGGTCTTGAGGTTGGCAAGCCCGCCCAGCTCTGCTGGTATTGAGCCGGTCAGGCCGCATCCCCAAAGAGACAGTCCTGTCAGTTCGTGAAGATTCCAGAGCTCCGGAATCAGGGATCCGGTCAGTTTGCTGCCGCCCAGATCAAGCACTTTGAGTTTGGTCAGTCTGGCTATGGATGCCGGTATCGGCTGTGCGTCTGTGACCATAAGGCGAAGTTCCTCCAGATTTGTCAGATCAAACAAGGCCTCCGGTAGTCTGCCTCCAGTCGGATAATTTTGAAGATACAATTTCTTCATGTGTTTCAGATTCCCGATGGTTTCGGGCAAAGGAAAAGGCTGCCCGGTTGGGGTTCCCGAATTGCTGATACTCAGTTCTTCAAGTTTTTCCAGATTAGAGATCTCGTCCGGGATACGGCCATAGACATCACAATAGTCCAGAGATATAGACTTCACGCGCTTCCCGTCCTCGGTCATCTTGACTCCATACCATTCTGACACAGGTTTGGAACCACACCAGTTATCGTTGTGTTTCCATAAGTCACCGTTGTTGGCATTATAGAAGGCGATTAAAGCCTTGCGCTCTTCCTCTATATAGGAAGGCTCTGGTTCCGGATCTGTTCCCTGCTTCTTCTTCACCGTCACCTGACACGTTGCGCTGCGGCCTTCCGCTGTGGCTGTGATGGTGGCCGCGCCGGCCGCAAGGCCTTTCACATTGCCGCTGTTGTCCACGGTGGCGACACTTTGGTCTGAGGATGACCATATGACGGTCCTGTCGGAGGCTTCAGCCGGATTGATCTTCGCGGTCAGTTTGGCGGATTCACCTTCCGTGATTTCCAGACGGTCTGGTGAGACAGTTACAGAGGATACGGTTATGTCTTCTGTTTCTTTGCCTTTGCAAGAGGCGATGACCAAGGCCATAATGGCTGACACCATAATGATGTGCAATGATTGCTTGGTTTTGTATAAAATGCCCATGGTTATGTTGAATTTGAATATTCAAACCACAAAAATAGCCTGTGGATCACAAAAGGAATATGGCAAAAAAGGCATTTTATGTCTCTTTTGCCATAT
>CAVBMN010000162.1:0-3140 GCA_963596515.1 bacterium | reverse complement strand
TCCTGAACGCATGTCTTGCGGCGGCACGCGCCCAGTTCCCTGAGGAGGACGCCAAGCGTGTCACCATCCTCAACTCTACATGGCAGATCGACCGTGACGGTTTCGGCAACATTGTCCGCCGGCGTGTCAGCGCATGGGTGGACATCAAGAAGGACGGCAGGCGTTACGCCACAAACTACGGCTTCGCACAGGACTACATGGGCGGAGGCAAGTACGGCAAGACATACTTCTTCGGTGTGGGCACCAGAAGCGGATTCTTCATCAAGTAAATCATTACCACATAATTAATACAAACTAAAGAACTATTTATGGCTTACACAGAGACTACAAAGACCTCATACGGTCAACGCGTGAAGAAATCCTTCGGGGGCATCGGCTCCGGTTTCCTGCTCATCATCATCGGCACGATTCTCCTATGGTGGAACGAAGGCAGGGCCGTCAAGACAACCAAAATGCTCAACGAGGCCGCAGGGGTGACGGTCGAGATGACCGACATAAACACAATTGATCCTCAGTTCGACGGGAAACTGGTGCACGCCACCGGAATGACCGCCACGATCGACTCGCTCATCGATCCGGATTTCGGTGTCGGTGTGACGGCTGTCAAGTTTATCAGAAGGGTTGAGTACTACCAGTGGGTGGAGCATTCCCAGAGCAAGACCAAGGACAAGGTCGGAGGCGGCCAGGAGACCACCACGACCTACACCTACGAGAAGAAATGGGTGGACTCGCCTGTCAACTCCGAGGAGTTCCACGATCCTGAGTATCAAGGTGTGAACAGAGTAAAGATAGCGATCGATGACTTGAGGCAGAGTGCCGAGAACGTGACGTTCGGAGCCTACAGGCTGACCAAAAGCCAGATTGCGTCGATCACCGGCGAGCAGCCATTCCTCTTCTCCGGGAAAGACACCGAGAGAATCACCAAGGAACTGTTCAGGGAGGAGTGTCTGATCGACACTACCCAAACTGTGAAGATTCAGAACAATGTGGTCAGCTTCGGCCAGAAGTCTGGAACGCCTCAGGTCGGTGACGTGCGCGTGACCTTCACCAAGGTGCTTCCTGCCGAGGTTTCCCTAATGGCCCAGGTAAGCGGCGACACATTCGTGCCTTACACCTCCAAGAACGGAAAGAATTTCGATGTCCTTCAGATGGGAGTCATGTCTGCTGATCAGATGTACGAGGGACAGCACTCCGCCAACAAGATGTGGCTTTGGATCCTCAGGTTCTTGGGCATATTCCTTGTCATCGGTGGCCTGAAGGGCATATTCGGATTCCTTGAGACCCTTGCCAAGGTGGTTCCGTTCATCGCGAGCATCATTGGCGCCGGTGTCGGCCTTGTCTGCTCGCTCGTCGGCTTCGCGTGGTCGTTCATCGTGATCGCGATCGCTTGGCTCGCCTACAGACCGGTTCTTGGAATATCCTTGATCGTCATCGCGGTCGCATTGATCATATTCCTTGCCCGCAGGAAGAAGGCCGCTCCGACCGCATAGCGCCTACTACAGCAACAACAAATTAATATTCAAGCAATAGATGAAAACATTCGGAAATATCAAAAAAGCGCTGGGATTGATTATCGCTCTCTCGCTTTCAATGAATATGCCGGCTCAGAACCTTCTGAACCAGTTGGGCAAGCGTGCCAAGAACGCCGCGACCACAAGGACCACTATGGGTGTGGACAGAGCCATCCAGAAAGGGCTGGACAAGGTTGAGAGTGCCATCGAGAAGGGGGCTAACGATGCGATTAACGGCCGCGGCGGAAAGGCTCCGGCTGTAAGCAACGGACGTGTGGCAGCCAACGCCAACGGCACAATCTACTATGTCAGCGAGTCAGGCAACAACAAGAATGACGGACTTAGCCCGTCAACACCTCTCAAGAACATCCAGAAGGCTTTGGACATCGCACCTGCCGGTTCCACGATCTATGTGGCGGCCGGCAACTACTATGGCCTCCTTCGCTGCGGGAACATCTTCGTCCGCAAGCCGGCCTATATCTACGGTGGCTTCAACGGGGATTTCTCCCAGCGGGACATCCTGAACTACCGTACGTTGGTACAGCCGACTCCTGAGTCCAACGGCACCGCCAAGGCTCCGACCGTGCAGCTTGAGATCAACGTCGGCAAGTACGACAGCAATGTCGAGTACCGCAATGCCGAGGTTCTGTTCGACGGGATCATATTCGACCGTGGCAACTCCATCTCCTACTATTCAGGCAACGATGAGAACCAGAAAGGTCAGCCGGAGGGTGTGGAGACGACGAAGATGAATCCTATCGGGACCAAAGGTATGGGCGGAGCGGATCTTTCCAACCTTGAGACTTTCACGAAGGAGTCCTGCATTCTCTATATGAACAACTCCAACGTGAACCTGACCGTGCGCAACTGCGCGTTCATAAACGCTCCGAACCACGTGATCCTAGGCCTTTTCAGAGGTTCCATGTACATCGACAACAACATATTCGTGAATTGCAGGATGGAGGCGATGGATGTACGTGGCTCGGATCCGAAGGTGAACTCCAGGGTTGATTTCACCAACAACACGTTGCTGTTTATGTGGTCGTTCAAGCAGAACCTTGAGACTATGGGGTATGGTTTCCGTTTCCAGCCTGGCACGGACTGTCATCTTGCGAACAACATTTTCGGATGCTCGATGATGACCGCGCTTGACTACACGCGCATTGACAGCGACAGGAACCGTGAGGCCACCCGCAAGACCAGCGTGGAGAACAATGTGTTCTTCCTCAACAGAATGGGTGACATTTCGATTCCGGGAGGCGGCAATTTCATCAACATCAGCAGCGCTGATTTCTCTGACGTTGAATATCTTGACTCCGAGAGCGGCAACACGACGGTCAAGGATGCGAACATATTCAAAGGTAAGATTGACGAGGCATACCTGAAAGGGTTTCTCAACGCATCTTACACCGCTGAGATGCAGCATAATCCGAATTCGGCGGTGAACACGTTCCGTTCGGCCCTCGGCATGAACCAGATCGGCACGATGACCTCCAAGGTCACGATGTACGCCAACCGTTACAATTGGGAGAAGGCGCTTCTGCTCTTCGGGGCTATGCCGGGGTACGGGGCTCAGGTGCCTCGGTAGTGTTTTTTGTGTGTTTGTTTTTGTTTGAGGTTTCAGAGGGG
>CAVBMN010000161.1:0-3154 GCA_963596515.1 bacterium | reverse complement strand
GAATTATGGACGAGGCATCCGGATTTTTCGAGACACCGACAGAGGCTCAAGGCCCGAAACAGGGCATGTTTGAGTTGGTACGCAGCAACCCTGAAAGTTACTGCGAGATCTGGCGTGCGGACAAGGACGGGCGGTTCAGGGTATATAAAGCCTTGAAAAGTGAATATGCCGGAGACCCTGTCTATGAACGGCTGCTCAGGAAAGAATTCGAGATAGGATATTCATTGGACCATCCGAACATCTGCGAGTACTACGGTTTCGTGAATATTCCGCCGCTCGGCAACTGCATCGAGATGGAGTGGGTGGACGGCTGCTCGCTGGACACGCTTTTGCCACGCGGGGCGGTCAGCAAGACATTGGCGGCCAAGATAATCAGCGAAACTTGTGACGCTTTGGCATATATGCACTCCAAGCAGATTGTCCACCGGGACCTAAAGCCGTCCAACATTATGCTGACCTACAACGGCAACAATGTAAAACTCATTGACTTCGGCCTTTCCGATTCCGATTCGCATTCCGTTCTGAAGGGATCGGCGGGAACGCAGGTCTATGCGTCACCGGAACTGATCTCAGGCGGCAATGTGGACTACCACACCGACATATTCTCGCTTGGTTGCGTCATTGACAGACTGAGTCCGGCCTATGCGAAGGTAGCCAGGAAGTGTTGCCAAAGAGATCCCCGGAAGCGTTTCCAAAGCGCGCTTGAGGTCAAGCAGGCGATAAACAGCCGCTCCAAAGCGCCGATCGCAGCGGTTGCAATGCTGGTTATAGTATTTTCAGCCACTCTGTATGTGATCCACCCTTGGGAAGCTCACGAGCATGTATCCAACGTGAAGGCCTCATATTCAGACTCATTGCATTTCTCCGTAGATGAAACGTCTGACGTTCTTGACATTTCCGCCTCGGGCACAGCATCTTCTTCAAATCTCGCATCATCCTCAGATTTAGTTCATTCCACTGATTCTGCTATCGTCAAAAGTTCTGTCAACCTTGCTCTGGACACCTCCGCGAGGACTCAGGTAAAACCGACGCATAAATCCGTCGCCTCCAAAAAGGACCAGGCTAAGGAAACCTCCACGGTGAAAGAAACCCACAGCGACCGTGACGCCATCGATGAACTCTTCCGTCAAGCCACCGAACTGTTTGACCAGTAAAGCGGCCCGCTTCCTCTCCGGCAACGGTTTTCATTCTTTTTGCAGCCCAACGGCATTAAACCGAGCCCGCTTCACTTTGAATATATTCTCTCCAAATCCGATTTTGAGAATAGTTTGAAACGCGCCTGCCAATAAGCTGACTTCTCGGCATCGAACTCGCCACGATCGATCTCCGACTCCTTGCCGGCCTTGTGCAGGATCATATTATTGCCATCACCCATATGCTCCGCCCAAGTGAGTTCCGCAAAAGGAGAATCCTGCCTCTGGCCTATGTGATGCAATTCATAAGGATCTCCGTTGGAATCCCGAGGCGGATACCCTTCGCCGACCAAATCAGCATTGTTATAGTCTTTCCACTTGTTCCAATCCGCAAGTTTGTTTTTGAGCCACTCCTTACGGCAATTGAACGCTGACCAATCTATATCCGACCTTATGAGCGCCGGTCTTCCCCCGACAACAGCCTCCCTAAGGCCCGCCTTCATATAAATTGCAGCCTCTTCCATCGAACTTATGTTCGACAGAATTCTGTCAGACCACCCGGTTCTAAACCGAATGGCTATTTTCTCCATTGATGACAGCATATTCATTAATTTTCCTTTAACAGATCGACAGTCACCTGACGCATAACGCCTTATTTACAGCCCAGGGGTGACTGCCCACCATGATATTGAAATCCTATTGCAAACATAATCATTTCGACAATTAATTATTGGTTCATAACAAGTCCATTAGGGAATAACCACCGCACTCTTGGGAAACGTTTCTCGCACTTTTCGTTTCCTGAGGGTGCAGCCAGACACTCACGGGCGACATTATCCACCTTTCTCGCTTCTGAAAGACAATCCAGCTTACGTGCGGTGACCTGCTCTGCACTTTTGGGAAGCATATCCGCGACTATGCACATTAGGCTTGCAATCCATAATAAGGCCACGTAAGTGGGGACATTACCACGAGCAAGCCTAAAAAACATAAATTTTCATAAAAAACATATTCTTACCCCCGGACATTTATTCTCATCAGCTGGATTTCCGGAATTTTGGTCGTATTTTAGGAAGCGGCAAAAACAAGTTTGCGCCGCAATCCTTACCAGAGACATCTGAAAGGGCGGAATAAGCATCTATTGTTTAACTAATTAAAAACTATTATCTTTATGGCTGTTAATGGATATGATGACCTGAGTGCCTACGGCTGGGGCCGCGCACTTTTAGAAGATGAGGGAACCGGATTCGGAGACGAGGGAAATGACGAAGCTCTCCCACGATACATCGACCCGCTGAACGACTGGGGATTCAAGAGGCTTTTCGGGACAGAGATGAACAAGGAGTTCCTTGTCGCATTCCTGACGGAGATATTCCCGGACAAGAAAATCAAGGATATCACCTACCTGCCGACAGAGCAGCTCGGAATGACCGCCGGGGACAGGAACGCAAGGTTCGATGTGATGTGCAGGGACGAAAGTGGTGAAAAGTTCATCGTAGAGGTGCAGCTGGCCTACCAGAAACATTTCAGGGAAAGGGCTTTATACTATTCCGGGATGGTACTGCACTCACAGGGGATGAAAGGCAAGCGGTGGAACTACAACATCAAAGGGGTGTATTTCGTCGGGCTGCAGAATTTCTCTTTCGGACCGGAAAGAGGCGGAGGGCTGATCCGGAGATATTCAGTGCGGGAGGACGAGAGTGGTGAACTGATGACGGACAAACTACGGTTCGTGTTCATCAAGATAGGACGGTTCGACAAGACTCCGGAGGAACTCAAGACGAATCTGGACAAGTGGTTCTACGTGCTGAAGAACCTGCACCGTCTGCTGGAGCGCCCGGCGGCGTTGGTTGACAGGATATTCAGGAGGTTCTTCGAGGCCGCAGAGGTCATATCCCTTACAAAGGATGAGAAGAAACAATACGTCAGCAATATGATCAACGAACGGGACACTTACAACCAGATAGCCTACGCAAGGGAGTTCGGGCGCGAGGAAGGAATCGCCGAGGGACTCAAGCAGG
>CAVBMN010000160.1:0-3219 GCA_963596515.1 bacterium | reverse complement strand
CCTGCGGAAAAGCGTGCAAAGATAGCCATAATTTTCAGATAATCAAAATATTTTCTGAATATTCGAATATGGCCAACGTCCAACCCCTTTGTGGATAACATAAGGTGTCATCTCATTTTGTGAAGAACTTATTTATATTCGCAGTATAAAAATATGGCCGATTATTTTTATTGACAGTAAAAAGATTTGTATATAGCCTATTCTACACAAGAGAATTTTAATGCGAATTCAATATAAATCGTTTTGTAAAATACGATATTATTCTTATCTTTGTAAAAATTATTCAATTATGAAGAAATACTCAATCATTTTCTCCTCCTTAATTATAACAATAATCCTATCGTTTATGGCATTGACATATGGCTGTGCAATAGGAGACAAATTTTACAATGTTGTAGCATCGGAAGATTGCCTTACGTTCAATGCCGAAGCATCATCTTCCATTGTAAAAATATATGAGGTCCCATTCAGTCTTAGCCTTGGGGAAATCACTGAGGAAGGGGTCATTGTCTCAACTTTCGAATATGAGAATGCGGGGTGGCGGCTTGACGAAGAAAGCGGCACTTATAAGTATTATCGAAACCCAACAACCAAGAATATGTCATCGTCCTGGTGCACGGTGACTCTTGGGAAACTTAGCAAAGGAGTACAGCCGGTAACGATCGCGGTTACTGAAAACGATTCCGGCAAAATCCGCAAATGTACAGTGGTGATTGGGTGCAATGATGGAGTAATAAATAAATGCCCGATAGAAGTTGTTCAAAACCCATAGCCACTTATACCGTCAGTACAACCGGTAGCCGCGCAGAGCCTGTTGCTTGGCGAGGTGGTCCGGGCAGATGGATTCGAGGAGGGCGTGGAATTGCGGGCCGTGATTGGGGTGCTTCAGATGGCAGAGCTCGTGGAGGATGACGTAGTCGCGAAGCTCATCTGAAAGGCGCACGAGGTTGAGGTTCAGGTTGATGTTGCCTTTGCGCGAGCAGCTTCCCCAGTTCGAGGAGTTGTGCTTGATGCGGACGGAATTATATTCAAATGAATATCTTTCCGCAAGTTCCCGCAGACGCTTCGGCAGCACCTCTTTCGCCACCTTGCGAAGCTCTTCTATCTCCTCAGGAGTGGGAATATGTTCGGTTCCGATCCGCTCACGCTGCCGCGCCTGGACTTTCATCACCCAGTCCTTTTTTGCGAGAAAGAAATCCAGCCCGGTCTTGTAGGGAACGAAATAGGGAATCGTAACGGTAACGCCCCTGCGGGGATTCACGCGAAGTGTCACCCTACGGGAGCGTACGTTTTTCCGGATTGTGACCGTCCCGGTGTCCGGATCGTCAAAGATTTTCTCCATTCGTCAAATCGTCCGCGCCGGGAATCACATCACAGTTGCCCTGGGCAGACTCAAGTTTTACCTTTGACACGCACCTGACAGCCAGTAACAAAACCGCCGCGCTGACTATGAATATGATCACGTAGGTCCCTGTCGGGACGATGTCCAAAAGACTCGCGTCCGCCCCGAGGTCCTTGAAAGCCGGCAGTTTTGAAGACAGAACCGACACTGTGTTGTTGACGCAGTGCATCAGCATCGTGAGCTTCAGCGAACCGGTTTTGTAATAGACGTAGCCGAAGAAACTTCCGAGGATGAACGCCGAAAGCCCCTGCCAGAGATTGCCGTGGATCGTGGCAAAGAATATCGCCGAGATCGCTATCGCCAGAGCCGGATTCATTCCTCTTCTGCTTCCGTCCTCGCCAGGCTCACCCTTGCGGGAATAGTTCAGCAGTCCTCTCAGCACGATTCCCCTGCACATCCACTCCTCCAGCACTGGCGCGAACACGCACATACTCAACAGGCTGACCCATAGCGGTCCGTCAAGAAGCTGTTCCATAGTCTTGAGCAGAGTCTCGTCCATATCCGGCATCAACGACATCAACGGTTCCAACATCAACGCCAGTGCGATTGTCCCGAAAGCCATAAGGATGGCCGTGAGAGCCCCGCCCAGAGAACCGAAATGATTGCTGTCCAAAGCGTAGCCTCTGTCGAATGTCGAATTCCGCATACTTTTGAGCCTGACATACATCAGCACAGGGATGAACTGCACCGGATAAACGATCAGCATACTGTAGTACAGCGGGAATCCCGGGGCGAGGAGCAAAAGCCCCACATTGACCAGACTACCGAGAATCATACCGGCCAGAAACCAGCCGAGGATAGCAAAAACACCGGCCACGCCCGGAGTGTACCAGGCGCAGCCGGAGAAAAGGTCGTAGTTTCTCTCGACCTTGCGTGGTCTGAGAAAAGACATTACTTCTTCCAGAGAGGTGTAGGATAAACGCCCTTGTCAACGAGTTCCTGGAACTTGGCCACGACTCCCGGACGGTCTTCCTTGTAGGTGACGCCGAACCAGTGAGAGTCGGTTGAGAGGACCTCACACTTGTAGCCGTGATCCTTCATCATTATGTCAACGGCGTAAGGGATGTAGAACTCCTTCTTGAGTTCATTGATGTTCTGCTCAAGGAATGATGTAAACACTTCCTCGCTTAGCTGGAAATAGTCTGGGGTGAAGCCCCACATATTCATAGAGCAAAGTGCCTTGCCGTCGAGTTCAACGTGGGTCTCGCCGTTGACGGAGTTGTCGCCATAGACTTTGCCGTCTGCCTCTTTGCCGATATTCAGGTGCTCGGCGATGCCGGTCAGATGGAGATCCTTGTCATAGTAGCAGATTCCGCGGGACACCTTGCCATATTCGGAAAGAGTGTTGTCAAGCTCGAAGCCGACGATGCTGCACGTTCCGGTGGTGCCTTCGTGCGCCCTGAGCCAGTCTCCAAGAATCCTGAAGGAATCCTTTCCGTAGTAGTCGTCACCGTTGATGACGGCAAACGGCTCGTGGATGACATCCTTGGCCATCAGCACGGCGTGGGCTGTTCCCCAAGGCTTCTGCCTCTCAGGATTGAGTGTGAACTGTGAAGGAATCTTGTCCAGTTCCTGGATCACGAAGTCGAACTCCAGAGGAGTCCCGTCAGGGCAGGTGATGCCGCTGTACTTCTCCTTCACGGTCTGCTCGAACTGCTCGCGGAAATATTCCCTGACGATGTAAACGACCTTGCCGAATCCGGCGTTCACCGCATCGTAGATTGAATAGTCAATGATTGTCTCGCCATTAGGTCCGAGTCCGTCCATCTGTTTGAGTCCGCCGTAACGGCTGCCCATTCCGGCTGCAAGTACAAGAA
>CAVBMN010000159.1:0-3265 GCA_963596515.1 bacterium | reverse complement strand
TTCTCTCCGGAGTCAACTGCCACGGACGAGGCACCTCCTGCTCCGACCAGCTGACGCGGGTGCTGCGGAGTATTATCAGATAGATTTTGGTCGGGGCGTCAAAGTTCCGACGAGGGATGGTGGACTTACGCTTCGCGCCCTGTCCGGGTAAATGTCCATCATCCCTCGCCGGAACTTTGACGCAAATTAGCAATAAACACGCAATAAAGTAGTGGAGACAATTTTCATTTCATCTTTTACGGAGGGTTGTTTCTGGTTAGAACACAATAAATTTTCTGTAATCTTACTCAATTCCGGCAGAAACACATAAATCACTATATGTCAACCTGTGGAGTTTCACTTATTGAGTGTTAACACTTTAGGATATCCCGCCAGTCATTTTCGGAGGACAGCATTTATAATTACACTCATAATCAACCAGTTACCAATCACAAGAAACTATGGGCAATTTAGAAGATGACCATCATCAGCGTAAGTCTAAAGTGCATTAGTCCCGTTTATCAAGGTTGATTATTATCTTGAATGAAAGACATATAACGGCGACGGATGATGCCGTGGCGGTCTATCTCAAGGATGAAAGGCATAGAGGAGAGGTCAAAAGTATCGAGGAGAACCTTAGCGAGATCTGGGGCGGAGACCATAATCTCATCTACGTTCACTTCCAAGGTTTTCAAGCCAAGGGAGTCGGCGACATCAAGTTCGGCTTTGCAGACCGGACAGCCTTCGGTGTGGAAGACGATGTAGCCGCCTTTTTTGCGCAAGTGGTTCCATTTCTTCGTCCAGTCACGGAGAAAAGAAACGTTAGCATCAGCACGAGGTTGGATTGAATTGGCTTTCGGGAGTTTCGAGCCGACAGGTGTGCGGGAAAGCAGATCCTTCATCATACGGGCAAGGCCTACGACCTTGAGGGTGTCGTCTTGCGTGATCCAGATACCGGAACGGGAGAGGATATATTCATTGATGAAAGGGAGGGTACCTTCTTTGCTGAGTTCGTCACGGCGGGAGGTCAGCCAATAGAGGAGGTCACCTTCAAGGTGTTTGAAGGAGATAGTGTCGCCTTTAGACAAAGTACGATCCTCAAGTGCCTTGGCCATTGACAGGATTCTTGTGGTGTCCGGGCGCTTCGGCAGGCTCAGCGACCGCTTCCTTCGGTTGGAGAGCCTGTCGAACCAACCATTGCAAGTCCGAATGTCCGACTTAACCGACAACGAATCCGAAACTGACTCATTGTATGACGCGAACAACTTGTCCATCAGAGCAGCGGAAGCGTCACTGCCATATTCATAGTCCACATAACCGGGAAGGACGATGTCGAGAAGACGCTCAAGGGCGGTGCTGTCCAGTCCACGGCCGATGATGATTCCATCCTTGCCAATCAAAAACATCCTCGGGGTCTGAAGGACACCGTATTTCATCTGGTAGTCAGACTTTACCTCCGGATCCCAAAGGTTGAATATCCTCGTCCTCGAAGCGTTGATGTTCATCCTGTCCGAAAGCCACTGCCGCCAACCGGTCTTGTCGCTACCGGTATAGACTGCATAAAAATCGATCGGCCAGTTCCGGGAATCCACCAGCGGACGAAGCCGCATCACCTCCAACTTGCACTTCGCGCAGTCAGTGTCATAAAAAAGCAGCACCCGATAGCGGTCAGCAGAGCCTCCAAACGAGACGGAATCCCCCTCAAAACTCTCCATCGTGAACAAAGGAGCGGACTTTCCAAGAAGGGACTGACGGTTGAAATCAGCGAATATCTTAGCGTTGAAAAGAACCTCTTCCCCACCCATACTTACAAGTCTGGAAGCGAACCAAGTGTCCGTTAGATGAACCGCGACACCCTCGTCCCCCATAAGCGTAGAGTTGAGGTAATGATCATAAGCCTTGAGGGCAATATGCTGACGCAGAAGCGAATCCTTTGCCGAATCAATCAAAAGGTCGCACTCCTCAATCTTAACGTCAACACTCTGCGGCTCCAGAATTTGGAAATATTGTTCCAGCCGTTTGTCAAGCTCGGCAAGACGGGTGGAATCAACCTGCGCCAAACAACAAAACGGCAGCAAAAGTCCAATAATGAATATGACCGCGCGGCGACTCATCTGACCTCAGGCAGAACGACCCCATCAGGAATGAACTGCGACAGATCACCGTGATGACGCACCACATCACGCACGGCCGAAGAGGAGATGTGTGAATATTCCTGGGCGGTCGGGATGATGATGGTGTCCACCTCCGGAGCCAGATGGCGGTTCGCGTCGGCGATCGCCTGCTCGTTGTCGAAATCGGTCATATTCCTCACTCCCCTGACAATGTGGCGGACTCCAAGCTCTCGGCAGATGTCGATGGTAAGTCCCTCGTAGTGAATGATCCTCACCCCGCTCATCCCTTTGGTGGCCTGACGGATGATGTCCTCGCGCTGCTCCATAGTGAAGAAACCGCGCTTGTCCTGATTGATTCCCACGGCCACAATAACCTCGTCAAAGATAGTCAAGGCTCTTGTCAGGATATTCAGATGCCCTGAGGTAAACGGGTCGAAAGACCCCGGGAACAACGCTATACGATTCATTATAAATTCGTTGAATATGATGACTATAACCGGATTATAGTTGCCAGTTGATCGGAGTCTTCCCCTCACGGACAAGAATCTCGTTCGTCCTGGAGAAATGACGGCAACCGAAAAACGCTCCTCTGGCAAGCGGAGACGGGTGCGCCGCCTCCAGCACATAGTGCCTAGACGTGTCGATGAGCTCCTTCTTACTACGGGCGTAATTGCCCCACAACAGAAAAACCACTCCGTTGCAATTATCTGAAATATAACGTATGACGGCATCGGTGAACTGCTGCCAGCCGATTCCACTGTGCGATGCGGCCTCTCCCGAACGGACCGTAAGGATCGAGTTCAGAAGCAGCACGCCCTGCCGGGCCCAGTTCTCAAGGTTCGGTCGGCCGCTCATCCTTATTCCCAGATCGTCCTCAATCTCTTTGAATATGTTCTTGAGGGACGGCGGAGCGGGGACGTTGTCCGGAACCGAGAAACTCAGCCCCATCGCCTGACCGTAGCCGTGGTATGGATCCTGGCCTAGAATCACGACCTTGACCTGATCTACCGGTGTCAGTTCAAAGGCTTTGAATATCTCCGGCCCCGGAGGAAAGATCACTTTTCCCTGTGCCTTCTCTCCGTGCAGATAACGCGCAAGCGCGGCAAAGTAGGGCTTTTCGAACTCACCTTGCAGCGCTTTTTTCCAACTTTGTTCTATCCTTACGTCCATAA
>CAVBMN010000158.1:0-3285 GCA_963596515.1 bacterium | reverse complement strand
CGATAAGGAATCCGTAGATCCACTTTCCGGTCTCGGTCTGTGCGGAGGTGACAGGATCGGTCGCCATAAAGACAGTACCGAAAGCGAAACCACCCATAACGAGCTGATAGTAAGCAGGAACGTCAGTGGCACCGCAGACATTGGCGAGCCAACCTACGAGAAGGGCTCCAGCAACGGATGAAACCATAATCTTCCAGCTTGCGACTCCGGTCCAGATGAGGATGACGGCGCCGATGAGGATGGCGATCACTGAGGTCTCACCTACTGAGCCAGGGATAGTTCCCGCGAACATATTCCAGAAACTGTAGCCGGCGTTGTTGATTGCCTCAAGAGCACCCTGACCATCTGACAGATAAGAAAGAGGTGTGGCGCCAGAGATAGCGTCGGCTCCGCAGCGGTGCGCCACCCAAACCTCTGATCCTGACATTGAGATAGGATAAGAGAAGAACAGGAAGGCGCGGCAGAGAAGAGCCGGGTTCAGGAAGTTCATGCCGGTGCCACCGAACACTTCCTTGCCGAATATGACAGCGAAAGCGACAGCGATGGCGAGCATCCAGAGCGGAACGTCCACAGGGACGATCAGCGGGATGAGCATACCGGAAACGAGGTAACCCTCGTTGACCTCCTCACCTTTGATCTGGGCGGAGGCGAACTCGATTCCGAGACCTACGATGTAGGAAACGAGATAGAGAGGGAGAACCTTGAGAAGTCCCCAGAAGAACTGATTCCAGAATCCAGGGAGGTCTCCGACAGCGAGGTTGTGCTGATAGCCGACGTTCCACATACCGAACAAAGCGGCAGGGACAACGGCCAGCACGACGATGATCATTATTCTCTTGATGTCAACGGCATCCCTGACGTGAGCACCCTTGGCGGTCACTGTGGCAGGAACGCGAAGGAAGGTGTCAAAGGCATCCACTGTAGAATGCAGCCACCCCAACTTACCGCCTTTTTCGAAAAGGCCTGGTTTTACTGTGTTTTCTTCCATAGCGATTATCCTTTAAGCCATTTCCTTTATCATAAGGTCAATTCCCTTGGCGATGATAGCCTGAATGTCGTTCTTTGAAGGATCCACGAACTCGCACAGGGCGAAGTCCTCAGGAAGAACCTCATAGATACCGAACTGCTCCATCTTCTCGATGTCTCCTGCAAGGCAGGCCTTGATCAGATAGACAGGGAAAAGTTCCATAGGGAGAACCTTTGAATATACATCCGAAACCACGAACGCGCGCACGCCGCCGTGGGTGTTGGTGTCCATGTTGTACTTCTTCTTAGGCAGAAGCCAAGAGAAGTAAGTCATCGAAGAGCTGAACTGATTGAACCTGAAAGGTTTCGCCCATCCGAGCACTTCCCTTTCGCGGCCTTCCTTAATCAAGGTAACCTGATTGTCGAAGAATCCGAGGTAACCCTCCTCTCCGACATTCTCGCCAGAGAGCACGTCTCCGCTGATGAAACGGGTCTCCACGCTGTTGTCATAGAAACCTTTGAGAGCCTTGATCGGCATTCCAGGAAGGGTAACAACATAGGATGCATCCTTGGCAACCGGACCGGTCACAGCCACCTTGCGGGTAAGATCCAGTTTGCCGGTCTTGAACAGTTTACCTATGGCCGCGAGCGCAAGCAGCGACAGAGTCCAGACAGTCTCACCCTTTTTGATCGGGGAGATGTGGCTTATCTGCACGCCCACGTTGCCGGCGGGATGCTTCTTGCCGTTGACCGTGTGGACAGTAGCGTCTGTAAGTTTGGCGAAAGCCGAGGCCTCGCTGTTCACGCAGACGTGAACCTTGGCGAGCTTGGACACCGCCGTGACACCGGCCTGGATAGCCGCCACGTCATCCTTAAAGGCGAACTCCGCATCAGCCGCGAGAGGAGCCGTCGAGAACGCAGACACGAAAATAGCCTTAGGTGTCAAAGCCGGATCGGCGATGATTCCATAAGGCCTCTGAATGATGGATGGCCACAGACCGCTCTTGAGAAGGGCTTCCTTCACCTCCCCGGCCTTAAGACCGGAAGGATTCTTGGCTCCGAAATCGACGGCCTCGTTGGTTCCGTCAGCCTTCACGAGCACAGCGAGAAGCTTTCTCTTCTCTCCCCTGACAATCCCGGAGACCGTTCCGCTTACCGGAGAGGTCAGGAGGATGTCCTGGTGCTGCTTGTCTGCCAAAACAGGGGATCCTGCCAGAACCTTGTCACCTTCCTTCACCAGAAGTCTCGGGGAGAATCCCTTGAAATCCGTCGGTTTGATGGCAACGGTGTCAGGCACGATCGTCTTCTTTGCTTCTAGGGCCGCCGCTCCGGAAATCGGAATGTTCAGGCCCTTTTTCAAATCGATGATGTTTGACATATAATTAGTGTTGATTGTAATACAACCATATTTTACAACTTGCAAATATAACAATTATCCACGCAAATCCGAAAAACATCTTGCATCTTGCAGTTGTTGCCATTGCTTTCAGGTTTAAATTGCCATATTTGTTTATTCGGTATTATTTTCTATATTCGCATAAAGAATCAATGCTAATATACCGATGAAAGCAATCCCTTTTGAATGCGAAATTGATGGCAAGCCACTTTTCTGTCTTGCCAATGATTGGAAGAAAGATGAATACCGTTATTCTCTTGAATTATCCCAGACAGAAACTCCCCAAAACACTATCTTGGTCGTAGGGGTTAATCCCGGAGGCAAAACTGATCCGGAAAAATTATGTTTTGGCTCAACCGTCCGGTGCATATTGGATTTGGTATTTACTAAGAATCAAGATGTTAAGGACTACGATAGTGTGCTGTTAGTAAACTTGACACCTGCAATCGCGCAAGTGCCATCGGACTTGAATAACAATAAGATAGAGTCTTATCATAAGGATAACATTGAGAAAATCCAATCCCTTATACAAAAGCGTAAAGGTCACATCAAGGATATTCTCTTCTGCTTCGGCACTTCGTTCAAATATGGCAAAGAACTGTTTCCAGAAGTTATCCGGGCAATAACAAAAGAGTTGCCTTCAGCCAAATATTGGTGCCTCGGATTGAGTCGGAAAGGCTATCCGATTCATCCGCTCGCACGCGTTGGGAATAAGGGATTGAAGGAGTGTAAACTCGATCCGAATACTTTTTGTCATTTTTCCTATTCAAATGAATAGGAAGTAAGGGGCCAGTCAGATACGGTTTTATTTTCCTTACAAATTATTTGGGAAAAATTCCGTATTTTCGTGCCTGATATGGAAAAGAACGAAAGCGCTATTTTTGAAGGGCTGAACGACGAGCAGAAGAAGGCGGTCGGCAGTG
>CAVBMN010000157.1:0-3494 GCA_963596515.1 bacterium | reverse complement strand
CTTGATTTATTGACACAAAGATAGAAAATATTTTAAGTTATTGCGCTATTTTGACGAAAAAAACCGTACGAAATGCGTTATTTTGACAGTTTTCAGTTATTGAAACCGTGTTATTTTGACGAAAAATATTCGGAGTTTGTACCTGAAATGGTTGTACTCGAAAAAGTAGATTAAAACCAATTATTCTGTGCCGAAATATTCAGGAAAGGCGGTTTTGAGGGAGGGTTTGGCGACCTCCAGAAGAGGAATCATCACGAATGGACGGTTCTCGATGTCTGTGTGGGGAATGGTGAGGTCGGGAATATCAATGCGCTCGGTTCCGTAGAAGAGGATGTCGATGTCGATGATGCGGGAATGGTAGATGCGGTTGCCGGTGCCGTCATATTCAGGAGGGTCGGTTCTGCCCATCGCACACTCGATCGCCTTGATTTTGCGCAGCACTTCAGTGGCGGCGTCCTCCGCCGGAACCTCGGGTCTGAAGGTTCTGTAAAGGACTGCGGCGTTCAGGAATTTGCCGCCGGAGAAACCCATCGGTTTGGTCTCGATAAGTCGCGAGAGGGCCGTATAATGCCCCTCAAAAGCCTCGTCCATACGGCGGAGAGCCTCCTCGATGTTCTTCTCGCGATTGCCAAGGTTGCTACCTAGGGAAAAATATATGCTGACAAATGCCATAGCTCCAATCTAAATAACTGCCGAAAATAACTTATGAATATTCAAACAAAAGCCGCGCGGCCAAAAATGCCATGCTTGAATATGTCAGGTCAGGAGTTCGGCTCCTTTGAATAGTCCGGGCTGGCGCCGGGATCAACCCTATCGGAAGAGTCAATGTCATCCAGACCAAGCTCCAGACGTGCCTCGTCAGAAAGCATAGACTGATCCCAAGCCGGGTCAAAGACCAGTTCCACATTGCAGGCCTTGATGCCGGGAACATCAGTGACATTCCTCTGCACCTCGTCAAGCACCTCATCGGCCATCGGGCAGTTCGGAGCCGTGAAGGTCATCTTGATGTAAGCCTCGTGCTTCTTGTTGATGACAAGCTCGTAAATGAGACCAAGGTCGTAGATGTTTACCGGAATCTCCGGGTCGTAAACCTGCTTCAAAGCCAGAACCACATTGTCATAAAGCGGCGCAAGCTCCTTCACATCCTCAGCCGAAAGAACCTCACTCCCCTGCTCCACCTGCGGCTCCTGTACGGTCGCCTTTTCCTCTTCCTTATTATTTTTGAATATGCTCATATCTGTATTATTTGTCTAACTGTTTTCCAAAGCCACAGCCTTGATGGTGTCGATCATCGAGACGAGACCGTTCGCCCTGGTCGGGGATAGATTCTCCTTCAGTCCAATCTGGTTGATGAAATTGAAATCATCAGCGGCTATCTCCTTTGGAGTACGGCCTGAATACACGCTTATCAAGAGAGATATTATGCCTTTCGTGATAATAGCGTCACTGTCCGCCTTGAAGTACAGTTTTCCGTCCTTCAGATACCAATCGAGCCAAACCCTTGACTGGCACCCCTTAATCAACTTATTCTCAGTCTTTTCCGCTTCCGGATACGCTTCCAGATTCTTTCCCAAGTCGATGAGATACTCGTATTTGTCGAGCCATTCATCATACATCGAAAAATCGTCAATCACAGACTGTTTTGCTTCCTCAAGTGTGTTCATCTATTTTATATCTAAAATAATAAATCTTCCTATTTAGTCACGTCGCTTCGACAGGCTCAGCGACCGAAAGTTCATTCATGGCACTTTAGCGCTTCGTAACTTCGGCGAGCTCAGCAACCGTTGTAATTTTAAATATACACAAAATCAACAACAATCCAAATTCTACTACAAATTATCTGAGAGCAATGAACGGTCGCAAAGTTTTCGGTCGCTGAGCCTGTCGAAGCGACGGAGTGACAATAACAACTAAACTAACATCGCGATCGCCTTGTCAAGCGACTTGATGAAATATTCTGCCTCTTCCATCGTGTTGTACGGAGCGAGGGACGCGCGAAGCATTCCCGTGACTCCGAAGCGATCCATAATCGGCTCGGCGCACATCTGACCTGAACGCACAGCGATTCCCATCTTATCCAAAATCAGAGCCAGATCCTCATGATGTGCTCCATCCACACTGAACGAGAAGAGCGGAATCTTCGTCTCCGTTCCACGTGGAACGCCGTAAAGATGGACCCTCGGGTTACTCGTCAGTGCATGAAGCAAGTACTCGGACACGGCTCTCAGATTATCAAGCAATTCTTTATCATTCATTTGTTTAGCCAACTCAATAGCCGGCTTCAATGTCGGCGTGGCATTGATGTTCTGGGTTCCGGCCTCGAATTTTTCCGGAAGCGGAGCGTATGTCGTACCGGAAAACTTCACGGTAGCGATCATCTCTCCCCCACCCTGATATGGAACCATCTGGTCGAGCCATTTACGCTTCCCGTAAAGGACTCCAGTGCCGGTGGCCGCATAAAGCTTATGCCCTGAAAAAGCATAGAAATCACAGTCAATATCCTGAACGTCAACACCTTCGTGAACTATTCCCTGAGCACCATCGATCAAGACTGGACAACCTATTGAATGACAAATATTTACAATTTTCTTAATCGGATTGACTATGCCTAGCACATTGGAAATCTGGGTGACAGCGGCAATCTTCGTCTTAGGTCCAAGCAAAGATTTCAGTTCGTCAAGGCTCAAATGCCCCTCATCATCTACATGCAGAACTTTCAAAACAGCCCCTTTCCTCTGGCAAAGCATCTGCCACGGAACGATGTCAGAATGATGCTCAGCCTCAGAAACGATGATTTCATCGCCTTCATGGACGAACGTCTCACCAAAAGAAAACGCGACAAGGTTGATGGATCCCGTCGTTCCGGAAGTGAATATTATCTCCTCCCGGGCGGACGCGTTGATATATTCCTTGACAACGTCGCGCGTGCTTTCATATTCCTCGGTCGCGTCAGCGGCGAGTTTGTGGACCGCACGGTGAATGTTGGCGTTCGCTCCGACCGTCAGTTCGGTCCATTTGTCGATAATCGACTGCGGGCGCTGGGCAGTGGCGGCGTTGTCAAAATAGACAAGCGGCTTGCCATAGACAGTGCGCGAAAGCGCCGGAAACATATTTCTGAGTTCTTGAATATTCATTGTCAAACCTCCATTCAATCTTGCAAATATAATCAAAAGCATTGGAAGAATGGACGGCTATTGAAATGGCGAGCATAAATATTAATGTAAGAAAGTTCAACGAGAACTACTGGTCACTGAGCTTGTCGAAGTGACCAACTATATAAAGTATAGAAATGATCACTTGATGCTTCGATGCTTCGACAAGCTCAGCAACCACTCTACATTTCGGTCACTGAGCCTGTCGAAGTGCCGAAGTGTGGAAGTCACACACAATAATATTCAATGAAATAATTATAAATATAGAGTTATTAACGCAAATAATACTAATTTTGCCTTGAACAAAAATCTTTGAATATGATTGATTACATCAAAGGGACG
>CAVBMN010000156.1:0-3498 GCA_963596515.1 bacterium | reverse complement strand
AGAATTTCAATCCGACCGTCGAGGTCACCAACACCTATCAGGGCAACGCCTCGGAGGTCCACAAACCTTTGCTTGAGATGAATGTGCCGGATTCGCTGCTTCGCTTCGATCTGGACTTTGACTACGAGGTTTTTGAAAAACCGTACCAGGGAGCCTACAGTTTCAAGCCTTATATGCTGAATATGAGGCCGGCTAAGGATGCCTGGAGAGGGCGGAAGCTCTATCTCAAAGCCGGGGCCGGTTACACTCTCCATCCTCAGTTCGAGTTTGTTTATAGCCCTGAGCAGAGCGGCCCGTTCCAGATGAGCGTGTACGCCAGTCATAGGTCATATTTTGGTAACTATCACGAGATCAAGCCGGAGGAAAAGGATGGACTTTTCCGTTTGAAGAAGTCCGGCGGAAAGTTCGGTGGCTATGACGCTTTGACTTCAGCCGGCTTTGATGGCCGTTACAACTGGGACAGGACTATTTTGTCATTCGGAGTCGGTTACTATGGTCTTGCTGCGAAGGACACCGTTATGTCACGCTCTTATAATGCCTTCGACTTCAATGCTAGGGTTCGCTCGAACAATGATTCCGAGTCGTATTTTCTTTACGACATCGGATTGAGGGGTAGGGTGGCAAATGACGGATTGAATTACAATTCATTCTCTTTCCCTAATGATGCGACTGTTGACAAACAGAATGAAAACTGGGTCTTTCTTGACGGCTTGGTTGGCCCTGTTGTGAACAATAGCAGGAGCATTCTGGTCGGATTTGAGGCTGAGTCGGCCTCCTATAGCCGGTTCTATGACGGAAACATCGGGCGTGTCGCTCTTATCCCAAGTTACAGGCTGAAGTCTGGGCGGTGGAACTTGAATCTTGGTGTCAAACTTGAGTTTATGTTCAGGAATGATGCGGACACGCTTTCCTTCGGCAAGATGGGCGGAGGAAAAGGGCAGATCATCTATCCTGACGCGCACGTCAGCTTCGCGGCTGGTGATAACGTGGCACTCTATGCCAACGCTACAGGCGGAAGCCGTCTGAACACATATTCATCGCAGATTTCAGGGAATCATCATCTGAATCCTTCTTTCCTGCCTATGTACGGGCTGATGACTCCTTTGACTGACAACACCGTGGAGAAGGTGAACGCCAGAGTCGGAGTCAGGGGCAGCGCCGCGTCCTCGTTTCAGTTTGACGTGAACGGGGGAGTCGGCCTTTATGGCAACGCGTTGATGGAATCCGGCTTTTTCAATGCCAACAGTGATCTCATCCCATCGCTGACATATTCGGACATCAACCTCATCTATGCCAATGTCTTGCTGGGGTGGAAGTCGAACCGTGTGAAGGTTGACGCGGATTTCCGTTACAGAGGTGTGTCTTTTCCGGATAAGGATGCAGACAATCTTGGTTTTGTGCTTCCTAAGTACAGCGGCGGGTTGAGAGCGACGTATGACATCAGTTCCCGTATTTATGCCGGGGTGGCCGTTGAGGCTTCGTCTTGGCGTGAGGGCAAGTGCGCGTCTGCCGTTTCCGAGGAGTTGGTCAAGGTGCGGGTGCCGGGTTATGTGGATCTTGGGCTGAACTGCGGCTATAAGTTCAACAGAAAGTTGGAACTTTGGCTTGAGTCCGGCAATCTGCTTTGCCAGGCTATTCAGAGGAATCCGTTCTATGCCGAGAAAGGCCTTTGGGCCACGGCTGGTATCACGCTCAGTCTTTAAGAATAATAGTTTCGTTGAGGGCAATGTGGAAATAAATTTCGCATTGCCCTCAATTTTTAGTAAATTTGTCTGTTTTATGGAAAACCATATACATTTGATAAAAACAGGCGATAGAATATGATTGAGAACGAAGAGATGAAGAAGGCGGAAGAGCAATATTCCGCGAGCAGTATTCAGGTGCTGGAAGGACTGGAGGCTGTGAGGAAAAGACCTTCGATGTACATCGGTGACATCGGGGAGAGGGGACTCCATCATCTGGTCTATGAGGTTGTTGACAACGGTATTGATGAGGCAATGGCCGGTTACTGTACCGAAATCAGTGTCACCATCCTCCCTGATAACTCGATTAGGGTGACCGACAACGGACGAGGAATCCCTACGGGAATGCATCCTAAGGAGCACCGCTCAGCCCTTGAGGTCGTAATGACGGTTCTTCACGCCGGAGGTAAGTTCAACAAGGACAGCTACAAGGTGTCCGGAGGTCTGCACGGTGTCGGCGTGTCCTGCGTGAACGCTCTTTCCGACAGCCTCATCGCTGAGGTTCACCGTGAGGGACATATATTCGTACAGAAATATTCAAAGGGCAAGCCGCTCGGCCCGGTAGAGATTGTGGGAGACTGCGACAACACCGGAACCATCATCACTTTCCATCCGGATCCTACCATATTCACACAGACGACTGTCTATAAATATGATACACTTGCCGCAAGGATGCGTGAGCTGGCCTATCTGAACAAAGGCATCAAGATCACCATCACCGACGAGAGGGAACTGGTCGATGAATATGTCACCGACGAGAACGGCAACTCCAAGCCGACCGGGAAGCAGCTTTATCGCGGAGATATCTTCTATTCAAAGGAAGGTCTCAAGGAATTTATTGATTATCTTGATGCCGGGGCTACTCAGCTCATCCCTGAGCCGATCTGCGTGCAGAGCGACAAGGTGATTCCGATTGACATCGCCCTCTCGTACAACAACGGGTTCTCCGAGAAGATATATTCATACGTCAACAACATCAACACCATAGAGGGTGGTACCCACCTTCAGGGCTTCAAGATGGGACTTTCACGCTCGCTGAAGAACTATGCGGAGAAGAACAACCTGCTCGCCAAGTTCAAGGGCGACCTTGCCCCTGAGGATTTCCGTGAGGGATTGACGGCTGTTGTCTCCGTGAAGATCGCCGAGCCTCAGTTCGAGGGACAGACCAAGACGAAACTTGGCAACCCGGAGGCGACCTCGGCCGTTTCTCAGGCCACTTCGGCGGCTATGGACCAGTACCTTGAGGAGCATCCGAAAGAGGGTAAGCTCTTGATTGAGAAGATCGTGCTTGCCGCCACCGCCCGCAGCGCCGCCCGCAAGGCCCGTGAGATGGTGCAGAGAAAGACCGCGATGACCGGTGCCGGAATGCCTGGCAAGCTGGCAGACTGCTCGGAGAGGAATCCTGAGAAGTGCGAGCTCTTCCTTGTCGAGGGAGACTCCGCCGGTGGTACCGCCAAGCAGGGACGTGACAGAAGGATCCAGGCCATCCTGCCGTTGAGAGGTAAGATTTTGAACGTGGAGAAGGCCGCGGGTGACCGTGCGTTCGACAGCGTTGAGGTAAGAAACATCTATACGGCTCTCGGAGTCACTGTGGCTCAGGAGGATGAGAATGGTGAGAAGAGAATGGATCTCAGCAAGCTCCGTTATCACAAGGTCATAATTATGACCGATGCCGATGTCGATGGCAGCCACATCGCCTGTCTTATCCTGACGTTCTTCTTCCGCTATATGTTCGACCTCATCAAGAACGGCTATG
>CAVBMN010000155.1:0-3515 GCA_963596515.1 bacterium | reverse complement strand
ATTCGACCATAAGAAAAAATATTTCTGTTTTTTATGACGGATTTTCTGTTTCTTTAGAAAATTTACGTTTTGTTGTGCCATCTTTGCCGAAGTGCATAAAGGACTTTAAACTATGTTGATAAACATTCTTGGGGCGAAGTGCGTCGGCATCGAGGCTGTCCCGGTCACCGTGGAGGTGGACATTACACAAGGAATAGGAATACATCTGGTCGGTTTGGCGGATGTGGCGGTCAAGGAAAGCCTCCTTAGGACAATCACCGCCCTTCAGTCGCTGGGCTTCCGGATTCCCGGCAAGAAGATCGTGATCAATCTGGCTCCTGCTGACGTGCGTAAGAACGGCAGTGGTTATGACCTCCCGATCGCCATCGGCATCCTTGCGGCCTCCGAACAGAAACATTTCCCGGGTCTAGACAAATATCTGATTATGGGCGAACTGGGCCTGGACGGTTCCATCCGTGAGGTTCAAGGTGCCCTGCCGTTCGCCGATCTGGTGACCGGTCTGGGAATATCCGGGTGCATTCTGCCGCTTCGCTCTGCCCTTGAGGCCACAGAATGTAATGATTTGTCAATATTCGGAGTAGAGACTCTGGCTGATGTCATCCGGATTCTTGAAGAACAGGAGGATTGCAGCGATCTCCTCGTTTGGAACACAAGGCTTTACAGAAAACTGGCCAGAAACTCCCAGCGGAGCAAAAGGCCGTCCGGTCAGGACGTGATGGATTTCTCGGAGATAATCGGCCAGGAGGGAGCCAAAAGGGGAGTGGAGATCGCCGCCGCAGGAGGACACAACCTGATAATGGTCGGCCCTCCAGGCAGCGGCAAGAGCTCCCTTGCCAAGGCGATGGCCGGAATCCTCCCTCCGATGACCACCGAAGAGGCCATTGTCACGAGCAAGATCTATTCTGTCGCCGGAATGAAAGGTTCACAGATAGGCCTGATCCGCACACGCCCCTTTCGTGCTCCCCACTACAGCGCATCCCTCCCTGCGATCATCGGCGGAGGTGCCGGTGCCGACATCCGTCCCGGGGAAGTCACACTCGCCGAGAACGGAATTCTCTTTCTTGATGAATATGGCCAGATGCCGAAATCCGTTCTGGAAGCTCTGCGTGGCCCGATGGAGGACAGGAAAGTGACAATCTCAAGGCTACGCTCCAAGCTTGAATATCCCGCCTCCTTTATGCTTGTTGCCGCCTCGAACCCCTGCCCGTGCGGCTACTACGGGGAAGGTGATCGTTGTCGCTGCACCCCGGGCCAAAGACTGAACTACCTGGCCAAGCTCTCCGGTCCGGTAATGGACCGCATAGATATTCAGTTATGGCTCCATCCTGTTGATACAGTGAAACTTGTCGGCCGGAAGAAAGGGGAGGCCAGCGAGGTTGTGGCACAGAGGGTTCTAAAAGCCCGTATCCTGCAAAAGCAACGTTTCGCCGATGACGGGATATTCACGAACGCTGAGATGAACAACCGTCTGCTGGAAAAGCACTGCCAACTGAATGACGAATGCCGCAAGGTAATGGAACTGCTCATCGGCCGCCTCGGCCTGTCCGCCCGCGCATATTCGAGAATCCTCAAAGTCGCCAGAACCATAGCTGACCTTGAGATGTCCCACGACATCAAACCTGAATATCTCCGCGAAGCCGCTGCCTACCGCTTCCTTGACCGTCTGAATCTTGAAACCTTTGGATAGTTTGAAAAGTTCAATTCGATGCTTCGACAAGCTCAGCAACCGTAACATACTGGTCGCAGAGCCTGTCGAAGCGACTTTAATTATAAAACCACATTATTTTGATACACAAAGGCCAGAAAAATCAAAAGTCAAATTTTGGTCCACCGTGCAAAATTTGGCTTTTGCCTTTTTTCTGGCTCTTCCCTACAAGTATGAAAGTATTCAGTCTTCCCAGAAAACCGTCCGAGACTCGTCCGGATTGACCACAATGTGCACCCGCAGTGTCTCTTCCGGAAGAAGCTCCTCAATGTTCTCCGGCCACTCCATAATGCAGAGACATCCGCTGTCGATGTAGTCGTAGAACCCGATGTCAAGAGCCTCCGCCGTCTTGGTGATCCTGTAGAAATCAAAATGATACATCGGCTCCCCGGAACCCGTGCGATATTCATTCACAATAGCGAAAGTCGGAGAACTGACAGCGTCCTCCCGCACCCCAAGCCTCCTGCAGATAGCCGTAGTGAAGGTAGTCTTTCCCGCACCCATAGGAGCGTAGAAAGCAAGAATATTATGCCCCTTTGTCTGTGAAAGGAACTCACCTGCGGCCCTGTCGATGTCCTGCAGGTCTTTTATGATGATCTCGTGCTTCATATCAAATGAAATTATGGCCTCAGCCAAGTCTCCGGATTCTGTGGCGTTCGTCCCGACCAGATCTGGAAATGCAACTGCGTCTCCCCGCCGATAGTGTCCACCGTCCCGACAACCTGCCCCGTCTTGACCTTGTCCCCGGCCTTGACGCTGACCGTCCCAAGCTTGCAGTAGAACGAGAAATAGTTGCCGTGCTGCACAAGCACGCACTTGTTGTACCCCGGCATAACCACAATCTGCTTCACGACACCGTCAAACACAGCCTTTATCGCAGTCCCTGTCGGAAGCGCGACCGTCACCCCATTGTTGAACGGCAGTTTGAGATTTGTGTAAACCGGATGGTAACGCTGCCCGAAATGATCCACGACCGGACCATCCGCCGGCCACGGCAATTTCCCCTTGTTCGCCTCGAACTTCTTGGCGAGAGTGTAGTCGATTGGCTTGCGTGTCACCGTCTGTGAACTGCCTTTCCCGGACTTGCCAGATGAGCCTTCAGTGGCCGCGCGGATGATCCGCTCGATCTCCCTGTTGAGCGCCTCCACCTCACGCTGTTTCTTGGATAAATCAGATTGGTATTTCCTCTTGTTTTTCTTAAGCTGGCTAACCAGGCCTCTGGCCTCGTCCTCTTCGGCCTTAAGCTTGTTCATCTCGGAAACCCTTTGGGCCCTGACCGCCTCGGCGCCACGCTTCATAGCGGTCAGCCCGGCGCTTTCCTTCTCAAGTTCCTCACGAATATCGATGATTTTCGAAGCCTGTACGTTCATCTGCCTGGACAGATCCCGCAGATAACCATATCTCCTGAAAGCCTGCCCGATGTTGTCGCTGGCCAGAATGTACATATACCAGACCTTCGGGCTTCGGTTGATGTAGGCCCCCCGCACAAGCCTTGCATAATGTGCGGACAATGTGTCCAACCTTGCCTTGATGACCCTGATTTCCTTCTCCTTTCTTGCGATCGAGTCGGAATATTCAGCAATCTCCCTGTCGCTTTCGTCAATGAGCCGCTTCCGGGAGTCAACCTTGCCGCTGATGAGCGTGAGGCGGCTCATCGCATTCGCGCTTTTGGCGGAATTGGCCCTGATCTGTTCGTCCAGAATGGCTATTTCCTTCTGCAAACGTGCCCTTCGTGCCTCCTGGGCCTTGGTATTTTGTGAATATGCCGGAATATGCCAGGCCAGCGCGGCGATGACAGCGACAATGAATA
>CAVBMN010000154.1:0-3534 GCA_963596515.1 bacterium | reverse complement strand
CGACTAATGCGGCAAATCCCTTTTTGAGTAATTGAACCATAGATTTGTTAATAAAATAAAGTATTGAATTAATCTTTTTCAGCTCAAAACATTCAACTTGCGAAATTAACACTTTTTCTTCGGTTCAGAAAATTTAATTTAGTAACCAAACGATTACGCTTGAAAATTGTAATGTTTTAGCAATAAAAACATATTTTGCCCGATTTGGGATATTCAAAAAAAGTAGTACCTTTGCATCCGGAAAATGTGGAGAGATTTGCCTGCTTGCAACCACACTAAAAAATGCTAAAAAATTTCATATTGTGTTTTTGGTGTATTCTCCACGTATTCCGCAATACGCTGGAGTTTTTTTATTGTACCCTCACGAGCGAGGGTCAAAAGGATGAATTTTAAATATAACACATTATGAATTATTTATTTACAAGCGAATCAGTTTCCGAGGGGCATCCGGACAAGGTGGCGGATCAGATCTCGGACGCGATTCTGGACGAGTTCCTCAGCCAAGACCCGGAGTCAAAGGTGGCCTGCGAGACTTTCTGCTCAACGGGGCTTGTGGTCATCGGCGGCGAGGTCCGTTCCGATGAGGCTTACGTTGACGTTCAGAAGGTTGTGCGTGGCGTGATCAACCGCATCGGCTACAACAAGGCTGAATATATGTTCGATGGCAACTCGTGTGGAGTGCTCTCGGAAATCCACGAGCAGAGCCAGGACATCAACCGTGGCGTTGTGCGCGAGAATCCAGAGGATCAGGGGGCCGGAGACCAGGGAATGATGTTCGGCTACGCCTGCAAGGACACGGAGGACTATATGCCGCTCCCACTCTACTTTTCGCAGATCGCTCTCCAAGTGCTGGCGGACATCCGTCACAACACCCCTGAGCTGATGCCTTACCTGCGCCCGGACTCAAAGTCCCAGTTCACCATTGAATATGACGAGTCACATCACCCAGTGCGCGTCCACACTATCGTCATCTCCACACAGCACGATGACTTCGTCGCGGCGGAGCTCGGGAATATCACATATTCAGAGGCTGTCCGTCAGTTCGGCCAGGACAAGGTGGACCAGGCGATGCACGACAAGATCGAGGCGGATGTCAGGAATATTCTCCTGCCTAAACTCAAGGCCGCCCTCAACCCTCAGACAGCGGCTCTGTTCAAGGATGACTTCATCCTGCACGTCAATCCGACCGGGAAGTTCGTGATCGGCGGCCCTGCGGGAGACACCGGCCTTACCGGCAGAAAGATCATCGTGGACACCTACGGCGGCAAGGGCGCACACGGCGGCGGAGCGTTCTCCGGCAAGGACCCGAGCAAGGTGGACCGTTCGGCGGCCTATGCGGCAAGGCACATAGCAAAGAATATGGTCGCGGCCGGTGTCGCTGACGAGATGCTGGTCCAGGTCGCCTACGCCATCGGTGTGGCAAGACCGGTGAGCATATTCGTGGACACTTATGGCACAGGCATCGTGCCTGACGCCGAGATCGCCCGCAAGATCGAGGAACTCTTCGACCTCCGCCCGGCGGCCATCATCCGCAAGTTCGAACTCAAGAACCCGATCTACGAGCCGACAGCCGCCTATGGTCATTTCGGCCGCAAGCCGTACACCAAGGCCGTGAAGGTCGGCAAGCCAGGCCACCAGACCGACAAACTCGTCCAGTTCTTCGGCTGGGAGAAGCTCGACGCGGTGGAAAGCATCAAGAAGGCTTTTAATCTTTGATTACTTATTTCAAGGATATTCACGAGTAAATGAATATCGCTTGGAAGCATCAACAAGACAAAAGGCCGGTGGCTCCCTGAAAAATGGTCGCCACCGGCATTGTCTTGTCTGATGCTTTGTGCTCGATAATGTCAGTATTGCGGACAGAAGAAAAGTCATTCCCGAATTTTGGTAACGTGCAAAATTCGGGAATGACTTTTCTTTGGCCGCATCCTCACGAGGTCACTTCGGCACACAAAATTTCGGGGACAGACCGGAATTCACATATTCAAATTTCAGGGACAGATGGGATTTCTCGTAAAAAAATTTGCGGGTCAGCAGGAATATTCATAATTTAGCATCACTAAATCAATTATTTATGGCAAAAAGGATATTCAAGCGAAAAATCTACAACAAAATACTGGAATGGAAACAGGAAAATGACGGAAAATCCGCCCTTCTGATTGAGGGAGCGCGGCGTGTCGGCAAGTCAACCGTTGTTGAGCAATTCGCACAAAACGAGTACGAATCGTATATCCTGATTGACTTCAACAAAGCACCCATGGCGATAAAGTCTCTTTTCGAAGACATTATGGACTTGGACTATTTATTCATGGTATTACAGCAGACATACCATAGAACTCTTGCCAAAAGAAAATCAGTCATCATCTTTGACGAAGTCCAGAAATGCCCGTTGGCACGCCAGGCAATCAAATATCTGGTACAGGACGGTCGCTACGACTACATAGAGACCGGGTCTCTTATCAGTATAAAAAAGAACACTGAAAACATCACCATCCCAAGCGAAGAAGACAGCATCCAAATGTATCCGATGGATTTTGAGGAATTCCGCTGGGCTCTTGGAGACGAAACCACTATGCCGATGCTTCAAAAATTTTGGGAGATGGACAAGCCGCTTGGCCCTGCCCACCGCGAAACGCAGAAAGGACTGCGACTGTATATGCTTGTCGGAGGAATGCCACAGGCCGTCAATGCTTATCTTGACACCAACAATATGAGGAAAGTCGATGCCGCGAAGCGTAAGATCATCAAACTCTACGCCGATGACTTCCGCAAGATAGATCCAAGCGGCCGCATCACAAAACTATTCCTCTCAATTCCCGGTCAACTCAACAAAAAGGCCGCACATTTCCAACCCACAACTGTGTTGAGTAATATGGAAAGCGAAAAGACACTTCAACTACTTTCAGACCTCGAAGACAGCAAGACCGTTAATTTCGCCTACCATACTGATGACCCTAATGTCGGTATGGAACTATCACGAGACAACACCAAATACAAAATCTTCGTTGGCGACACAGGTCTATTCATAACAATGGCATTTTGGGACAAGGATTACACGGAGAACGTAATCTATGACAAATTACTCAGTGACAAACTATCTGCAAACCTTGGTTATGTATATGAAAATCTCATCGCCCAGATGTTCACTGCTTCAGGCAATAAACTCTTCTACTACACTTGGCCAAAAGACGAGAAGCACAACTACGAAATTGATTTTCTTCTTTCTCGTGGAGCAAAGATTGTCCCTGTCGAAGTCAAATCCTCAGGGTATAAGACCCACGCATCATTGGATGCCTTCTGCAAGAAATTTTCTTTCCGCATCTCTGAAAGGTATCTTATCTACACAAAGGATCTCAGCAGAGATGGCCAGACAAGGATGGTTCCCGCCTATATGACACCCATCCTATAGCCAAGCCTAATTAATTGTTATTAATACAGTTACTTTATCAATAACAAAAAAAACAAAACGAAACTCCGCAACTTTTAGCCAAAATACTCCGCAACTTTTGGACGATTCACTCCGCAACTTTTCAG
>CAVBMN010000153.1:0-3555 GCA_963596515.1 bacterium | reverse complement strand
GAAAGCCGACAACGTCCGCTCCGACCGCGCCGGCATCGGCTCCATCCGGTACTAAAGCCACATATCACCTTAAACCAATTGTACACTTGCAGGACGGCCGCCAGATTTCTCGATACGGTCGTCCTGTTTTAGTCGCTTCGACAAGCTCAGCGACCGATAGCCTAACACACGGCACGCCATCATCGGTCACAGAGCCTGTCGAAGTGACCATAACTTACAAAACGCAGTAATCTACAACTGCCCCCACGTGTTTTACGAAACGCTTTCAGGCCAACGAGCTACAGAGCGGTGTCAATCAATGAATATGCTGAAAAACTCAAGGGTTAGCCTATAGGTTTTTCAGCATATTCATTATTCCTCAGCGTTCAGTTCAAGATCCAGCTGAAAGCAGTTTGTAAAACAGGCCGTTCCCGATCTTTCAACTGGCGGAATGACATCTCGTCAAAAGACAGAACCATTACTCATCAGCGGGCCTTGCCGAAGATGGACTCAAGGATATTCTTGTCAAGCATTGTGACACGGCTCAGGACCGACAATGAATATGTTCGTCTGTCACCCCACAGTTTCCGGGCAATGGCCACTCGCTGCTCCACACTGGCTTTCGAGACCGAAGTCAATCCCCACAATGCGCCACAGACAGCCTTGGCCTCCATTCTGAGTTCGGTTTCCGAAGCCTTGTGAACCATCACGTTCGATGCACATTCACTGTCAATGGCAGCCTCCACGTCTTTCTTCTGGCTCAGAAACGCAAGGAAAGCCCTTGGACTCCGGAACAAATCCTCGACCGATTTCCAATCGACATAAGAATGGGGCATAATCTTGCCTTCCTCATCGCAGCGCCACTCTGGCGGCAAGGCTGTCAATGTATGGAACATTGACCGGCTGGTCAAGACTGGATATTCACCGACTCTTTTTCCTCGTCCGGCCCAAAGGTTATGATCCACAAAATAGATGTCCCCCGGTCCCCACTCATACGCCCAAGGTGCCAACGGGAATCCGGCAGTGATGGCATTCCTATAGACATACATAAACTTCGTCTTCAATTCATTCTCAGTGTATATTGGGTCGTTACTCACACGTATCTTTCCTTTAATCGCATTACGTCTTTCCGTACGGGTAAGGAATGACTCCAACTTCACCCCAACAGAACGTGCGAACCTGTCACAATCCTGAGGTCTTCCTCTGGCTATAAGATGAAAGTTCCCATAACCTGCATCACAAGGATGGTCACGTCACATTGGAATGCGGTTACCGCAAGGACGTTCATCCCAAAGATGTAATCCTCACGCGAATCGAAGAGTAAACTGACATTCGTTCCGTCGGAATAGATGTGGGCATAGCCATCTATTGGTCTGTCAACCCATCCGGTTTGTGGCGGCTTTGGCGTCACGATGCCGGAAACTTCACTCTGATTTCTGCTGTCTTTCATATTACAATATGGTTAATGGTTAAAGCGCAAGTCATTTGACAAACATAGAGCAAAAATCACAGATTCACAATGGATCATAAAAAACATAAGGAAAGTTTTTCTGTTTTTTATCGAATTCACATAAATGTCAGCATCGATAACGTTTTTCTTTTATCTACAAAAAAGGAATTATCCTATATTTTTCGTACAATCATTACGGTCACTTCGACAAGCTCTGCGGCCAGAATTGTATCTGTCACAGAGCCGGCCGAAGTGACCGAAAAAAGAAAAAACATAAACTACCACTACCAAACCCTATTCTACGAAACGCTTTCAGGCCAACGAGCCATAGAGCAATACCAATCAATGAATATGCTGAAAATCTCGTGGACTAAGCCTTGACTTTTTCAGCATATTCATTATTCCACAGCGTTCAGTCCCAACATCGGCTGAAAGGGTTTTGTAAAATTATGTCGCAATATGCCATAATAGTACCGCATTTTTCTCGGTTTTCACGATATTCATAAAGAGGATGCAAGGAATCCGTGAAACTGGATTTAGAAGAATGTCGTTGGATCACAAACGTCAATCAGGCAGAAGATACAAAGCGCAATAACACCAACTATGAATATAATGAAAAGAATCATTTACCTATTGGCCGCAGCCTTGGCATTGGCATCCGTCACATCGTGTGAGTATTTCTACTCACTGGATCTTGAGAACCAATTCGAGAAGGGGATCTACATCTGGTCACAGGAAACAGGGCTCAAGACAGGAGACGACCCGACTACACTGGATGAGCTTGACAGCAAATGGTACCTAAACTACATCAAACCTGGCGATATGGGTTCATTCGCGGATTTGATGGGATGGAGAAACGAAAGCTCACAGAGCATTGTGGATGGAGCATTCGCTGACACTGACACATTGATGATCGCCATTTTTGACGCGGAGGAACTTGACAACAACTGGGGTAAGGGAAAGATGTCCGACTATGTCATCCAGAAGTACTGGCTTGCCAAAGACGATGTCATCGAGAGTGACAACAAGACACTAAAGCGGATCTCATTCCCGCCCAACGAGGGTATGAAATCGGTCAGGATGGACCCGGCTTACGGAACCTATAATACCAAGTGACAGTATTTTACGAAACGCTTTCAGGGTAATCGGACACAGAGCGATGCCAATCAATGAATATGCTGAAAAACTCAAGGGTTAGCCTATAGGTTTTTCAGCATATTCATTATTCTACAGCGTTCAGTTCAAGGTCCGGCTGAAAGCAATTTGTAAAAAAGCGACAATAGGATACTGCGACAGAAACAAAGCTAACAGCACGATCCTTTATTTGCGTAAATTTTACGCTATAAATTATTGCGGAATCGGAGATAATGATTATATTTGCGTAAAATTTACACAGTATAAAAAAACGTAGCATTGAAAGTAACTATAATAGATCACTATAAAGTTGTTTTGATTTGTTCGAAGATTTTCGACTCAAATAACATTTCAAACAAATCAAAACAGTTTTTAAATTTAAGCGAATATGTTAGGAGCGATAACAGGAGACACAATCGGAAGCTCTTATGAGTTCCGGAACACAAAAGACTACAATTTCAAGCTGTTCAGTAATGACAGTTGTTACACTGATGACTCGATTATGACGATGGCGGTCGCAAAATGGCTGCTTGAGGACACGGAGCACACACTTCAGACGCTTGAGGACACGATGGTCACATTCGGGAATAAATATACGTGTCCTATGGGAGGGTATGGACATTGGTTCAGCATCTGGCTTTTCTATCATGATAGGCTCGGTAAATATGACAACGAGAATGGTGAGATTCCTTACCATTCAGTTACAGGGCGGCATCCATACGGTTCCTGGGGTAACGGCTCGGCGATGAGGGCAAGCGCATGCGGTTGGTTCTTCGACACGCTTGAGGAAACGGAACGTGTGGCGGGATTGTCAGCGGTGATCACACACAATCACCCTGAAGGCATCAAAGGCGCTCAGGCCACAGCAGTAGCGATCTGGATGGCACGGAACGGGAAAAGCAAAAACGAAATCAAAGAATACATCTCCACAAAGTATGGCTACGACCTCAACCGTACTTATGAATATCTTAACAGAACATACGATTGGCAGT
>CAVBMN010000152.1:0-3574 GCA_963596515.1 bacterium | reverse complement strand
TCCGCTTCAAGATGCCGACTGACACGGTTGTCAAGATGGACGATCTGATCCGTGGTCATATTGAGGTGAACACTGACACTCTTGACGACAAAGTCCTGTGGAAGAGGGCTGATGAGCTGCCTACCTACCACCTTGCCAACATCGTGGACGATCACCTGATGGGGATCACCGAGGTCATCCGAGGTGAGGAATGGCTTCCGTCCCTGCCGCTCCACTACATGCTTTACAAGGCTTTCGGCTGGGAGGACACGATGCCTCGTTTCGCACACCTGTCCCTGCTTCTGAAGCCAGACGGAAAGGGCAAGCTCAGCAAACGTGACGGCGACAAGCTCGGTTTCCCTGTGTTCCCTCTCAAGTGGGTGAACGCCCAGGGAGAGGTTTCCAGAGGCTACCGTGAGGACGGCTACTTCCCGGAGGCTTTCGTGAATCTGCTGGCTTTCCTCGGCTGGAACCCTGGCGATGACCGCGAGATGTTCACGATGGACGGACTGATCAAGGCATTCTCTCTCGACCGCATCGTCAAGTCCGGAGCCCGCTTCAATCCGGAGAAGGCTCGTTGGTACAACAAGGAATATCTCCGCCTCAAATCCGACGAGGAGCTTGCAGCGTTGTTCGTGCCTGTTCTTGAAGAGCACGGAATGACGGTTGTCGAGTGCCCTCATTGCGCCAAGGCCGCCGGCACCGAGGTCAATGGGTTGGGTGCTGATTTGAACACGCACATATTCACAAAAGGTTACGTGCAGAATGTGGTCTCGTTCATCAAGGAGAGGGCCACTTTTGTGAAGGATTTCTGGACGATAGCCTCTTACCTCTTCGTTTCTCCGCAGGATTTTGAGAAGTACGGCATCAAGGCCGGGGCTGCTGTGGAGCCGCAGAGCAACGATCCTCGCCGTCAGGCCGACCCTCGCGCGAAGGTCTATGACGATGCCGCCACCGCGCCGTTCCTCGCCAAAGACGTTGACAAGTTCTGGAAGCCTGAGAACGCTGAATATGTCGCCAAGGTCGCTTCCTTTGTGAATGAATATGCCGGAGAATGGTCTGTCCCTGCCTTCGAGAAGGCTCTTGAGGATTACATTCGTGGCAATGAATGGCCGATGGGCAAGGTGATGAATGCCACCCGTCTGGCTCTCGCCGGAGCCGCCAGCGGTCTGGGAATCGCCGACATAATCGTCCGCATCGGCAAGTCCGAGACCCTCGCCCGCATCGCCTACGCCACCACCCGTCTGGCGTAAGCCTGCTGCTGGTAGTCTACTTCCGCTTATATTTTGTGCGAAATCCCACTGCTTTACGTAGGCATTCCTGTCTTTTGAAAATCGCTTTGTCCGGTGAAAGTCCCCTTCCACCGGACAAATTGCGTATTATCGTTACTTTCTCCGGCCATTAGGTTTTTCGCCGGACAAACACCTCGCAGTGTATAAAAGTTACCGATCCAGCCACTCACGCAGCTCAGCGGATTTCTCTTTGCTCAGCGTCAATGGCTGGTCACATCCCTTGAGTCGGATTCTGAGACGCGAGTTGAAGAACAGGCTTATGCGTGTTATGGAATCGATGTTCGCGATGTATTGCCTGTTGAGCCGGAAGAACATCCTCGGATCAAGTTCGTTCTCCAATTCGCTCATTGTGAACTGGACGGCGTTGGCGTCGCCGTCCGCCAACTTGGCATACACGTGCCGCTGATCAAAATAAAAATACAGGATATCCTTCACATTGACCGGAATCAGCTCATCTCCCTTCCAGATCAATATGCGCTTTCTGTAAGTCCGGAGCTCTCCGACAACCGTGTCAAGCTTGTCCTTGTCGAACGCTTTCCGCCCGGCGATGCTTTCCACTTTCATAAGCGCGGCGGAAAGACTCTCTTTCTTGATGGGCTTAAGGAGATATTCCACACCGTTGTTCTTGAACGCCTTGAGCGCATATTCGTCATAGGCTGTGGTGAATATGACCATACATTCCGGCATCACCGCCTGAAACGCGTCGAACACATCGTGATCCCGCAGCCTTATGTCCGAGAAGATAATGTCATATCCGGAATATTCCGAAAGCCTTGATATGACTTCCGAAGTGGTGGTCAAAGGTCCGTCTATCTCCATGTCCGGGCGGAGGTCCCGCAGCATCCGTCTCAACCTGCGGAAACTGATCTCCTCGTCTTCTATTATCAATGCTTTCATGATGCTTGGATTATGGGAAGGCTCACCTCGAAGAACCGTTTGTCGCCATCCCCGGTTATGCTTATCACAGGTTCCCTGCCACACTCTATTGAATATCTCTTCTTTAGATTATTAAGCCCTATGCCGTTGCCCGGAATGTAGGACGCTGAGACTTGGCCATTGTCATACAGACTGTTGCTCACCACAAGCCGGTCGCCGCGTCTGAACACCCGGATCCGTAGCGGGTGTTCCGGTGACGGACAGTTATGCCTGACAGCATTCTCTATCAAAAGCTGCATACTCATCGTCAGAATCTTTTCATCGCTCTGGCACTCAAGGCCACCGTCACTGAAATCTATGCTTGCCGGGAAACGGGTCTGCATAATTGACACATATTCCTTGGCGAATATCATCGCCTCCGAAACAGGGACAATGTCTTTCTCAAGACTGTTGATGATATATCTGTATATCCTTGACAGAGAAACGGTGAACTGTTCCGCCTTTTCAGGATCTTCTTCAATCAACCCTGAAAGGATATTAAGGCTGTTAAAGACAAAGTGAGGATCCATTTGTGATTTGAGAAGTCTTTTGGTCAAGAGAAGATTCTCCTCTTTTTGCTTGATGACGATATCCGTATATTCTCGTAGCACGTGGAATTCAGCGACAAAACTGGCAACAATGCAAAAAATATATAAACTTCCCCAAAAGTCATCTGTTTCAGGTTTATATATAAAATCAGCGATAAACGTCTCATATAAAACAGCAATTAGAAGATTTAGGCTGATCGTTAGAAATCCGTTGATAATTAGCCTTTTTGGAGTTGTTAGTTGTGGATGTTTCTTGCGTAGCAAAAAATGTTCGAGAAGTAGACTGGTGAGAGTGAACGCAGCGCAATACCCGAAATCTACGAAAATTCCGTTTATGTTTATAGACCAAGCGTTGTGATCGACATAGATGGCGCTCCATAGCAACGCATAAATGACGTATGCCGCTACTGAGAGGTACAACCATTGTTTTAAGAATGTTAACCACTTTAGAAAGAACCCTTCCTTAATATATTGCAATGCTTTCATTCGTCACGTTTTTCACAAATTTACACAAACAATCGGCAATTGCATCCTAGGACAACCCGAAACGGAATTTTATTGTCATATTCCAGATAAATCCTGTATCAAATCATCAAATCTTCCTGTTCGACACGTAAATATTCCTGTTCATACATCCCATTAATCATAATGTCGCTTTTTCGGGTACATTTGCATACTAACTTTAAAATTGTATGAAAAAGTTTTTTCCACAATTGGTCATCACGCTGATTGTCTTATGTGGCACATTGACAATGTCTGCGCAGGAATCCTTGCCGAGATCTGCCGGCTATAGAGGAAGCGTTACTCTTACCGACCAGTATTTTGCCATTGTCGGTTTTG
>CAVBMN010000151.1:0-3626 GCA_963596515.1 bacterium | reverse complement strand
GGAAGTTGACAGCGTCGTTGCTGACTCCGACCATCAGGTCGAACACCGCCAGCACAAACAGGAATACCACAAACACAAGGTAAATCTCACTCATAATCATTTCTCTAATACGAGTGCAAAATTCACCATAAAATGTTACCGGACGGTTGCAACCTTGTTACATTTCGGTTACAATCGATAGGCTTGTTTTGGTGCTTCGATGCTTCGACAAGCTCAGCAACCGAAGCTTTGTACGTCGGTCACTGAGCCTGTCGAAGTGACATTTATAAACAAAAATCCCCCTGAAAATATTCAGAGGGATAGGTGAGTGTCCTTGCTAAAGCGAAAATTTATTTCGCTTTACCTTGCTTCGCAACGGCTTCCTGCTTGCGCTTGAGTTCTTCAGGATCAGCGAGATAGTAATCCTTCACGAGATTGAGGTCATCATCGAACTCGAAGACGTAAGGAGTGGCGGTAGGGATGTTCAAGCCGACGATGTCAGCGTCAGAGATTCCCTTGAGATGCTTTACAACGCCACGGAGGCTGTTGCCGTGAGCCACAACCACGATGTTGTCGTGCTGCTTGAGGGCAGGGAAGATCTCGCACTCCCAGTAAGGCATAACACGCTCGATGCAGTTCTTAAGAGCCTCTGTGCGAGGAATGTACTGATCAGGGACGAGGGCGTAGCGAGGATCCTTGGTCGCGCTGTTAGGATCGTCCTCAGGAAGGTTGTGAGGAGCCACGTCGAAGCTGCGGCGCCAGATGAGCACCTGCTCGTCACCGTACTTCTGGGCGGTCTCGGCTTTGTTCAGACCTTGAAGCATTCCGTAGTGCTTCTCGTTGAGCCTCCATGTCTTCTTTACAGGAATCCAGTCGAGATCCATGGCGTCGAGGACGTTGTTAAGGGTCTTGATGGCTCTCTTGAGATAAGAGGTGTAGGCGACCTCGAAAGTGATTCCGGCCTCTTTGAGGGCCTTTCCCGCGTCGAGGGCTTCCTGAACACCCTTCTCGCTGAGGTCAACATTGGTCCATCCTGTGAACCTGTTCTCCTTGTTCCACTGGCTTTCGCCGTGACGGATAAGTACTATTCTTTTCATATTCCTAAAAATTTTGGTTTTTACTTTTTATTCTGCGGTCGCTTCGACAAGCTCAGCGACTACTTGATTCCGGTCACTGAGCTTGTCGAAGTGACCATTCGGTTTCTCGGTGCTTCGGCAAGCTCAGCAACCGAAAGCGGGGCTGCAAATTTACATCATTATTCCGATTCGTCAAATTGGTTGCCCATAATCATAAGCAGCTTGTCCCCGACCTTGAGCTTGACTGAACCGTCAGGAACGATAAGTTCCCCGTCCCTCTTGATCATAACGACACGAGTTCCTTCCGGCAGCGTGACTTCTTTAAGTGTGTCACCGGCAGCGAGATCCGTCTCCGTCAGTCTGTGATCCATCAACTTGCCGGCCTCTTCCGGAATCTCGATTCCGAATGTCTCCGGAGCCTTCTCTTGAGGCAGGGCAAGGTTCAACTTGCGAGCCACCGCCGGGATGCTCATGCCTTGGATAAGCATGGAAACCATCGTGATGAAGAAGACGATGTTGAAGATCTGGCTTGAGCCTGGAATGTCAGCCACGACAGTGAATATCGCGAAAATGATAGGTGTGGCACCTTTCAGACCCACCCACGAGATGAACACCCTTGCCCTGAACGAAAGCCTTCTGAACGGAAGGAGTGAGATGAACACGGCTAAAGGACGCCCTATGAAGGTCATGAATATTCCGATAAGAAGGGCAACCGGAGCCACGGAAAGCATTTCCTTGGGATTGACAAGCAGACCCAAAGTGAGGAACATGCCCATCTGCATCAGCCAGGTGACTGTGTCACTGAAGCGGAATACCTCCTTCTTGTGAGCCATAGGATTGTTTCCGATGATCACTCCCGCAAGGTAGATCGCGAGGAATCCGTTGCCTTTCACAAGTCCGGTGATGGAGTAGATGAAGAATCCTATGCTCAGCACGAGAATGGCGTAAAGGGACGCACCGTTCAGTTTCAGTTTGCCGAGAGCCCAGGAGAACGCGCGGCCGAGACCGACACCCATAATAGCTCCGATTCCAAGTTGCATCGTGAATGTCAGCAAGGCGTTGCCGATCATCCGAGGATAGTCGATGTCGATTCCGGAGGCCGGCTCGAAAAGCTGCTGGGCGCATTGGATGAGCACGACGGTGATGACATAGGCCATTGGGTCGTTGGAGCCGGACTCCAGCTCAAGGACGGGTTGGAGGTTCTCTTTCAGTTTCATCTTGGCGTTCCTCAGGATGTTGAACACTGACGCCGAGTCGGTTGAGGACATCACGGCGGCCAGCAGGAAACACATCACGATCGACATTCCCTCGGAGAGATGTCCGACTCTTGTCAATAAATAGATGAAACCTCCCGTGAACAAGGCCGTCAGGAACACTCCGACCGTGGACAGCACGATTCCTTCTTTCAAGACAGGTTTTATCGTGTCGAATTTCGTCTCAAGACCGCCGCAGTACAGGATGACGCAGAGTGCGATGGTACCGATGAACTGCGCGATGTGGAAATTGTCGAACGCAAGGCCAAGGCCATCGACTCCGAACGCCATTCCGACGACGATGAACAGGAGCAGGACAGGGATTCCGAACTTGAATCCGGCCCGGCTGATGAGTATGGCCGTGAAGATCAGCAAAGAGCCGATGAGGAGTATATTCTCGGGAGAAAACTGTATCATAATACTATTCTGTTGTGTCGTTCATAATCTCTGCACCAGTCCTGCAGCGGACAGTCCGGGCATTTCGGGTTTCTGGCCGTGCAGGTGTACCGTCCGTGCAGGATTAGCCAGTGGTGTGCCCTTGCCCTGAGCTCCGCCGGAATGTACGCCTCCAGTTCCTTCTCGACAGCCTCTACCGTCTTTCCGTCCGACAATCCCATCCTGTGGGAAACACGGAAAACGTGCGTGTCAACCGCTATGACCGGCTTGTCGTAAATCACAGAGGCGAGCACGTTCGCCGTCTTGCGGCCGACTCCCGGAAGAGTCATCAGCTGGTCAATGTCCGACGGGACTTCGCCGGCATATTCATCCAACAATTTTTGAGCCATTCCGATGAGGTGCGTGGCCTTGCTGTTGGGGTAGGAGATGCTTTTGATCACCGCAAGCACTTCCTCGAAGGATGCCGAGGCCAGATCCTCAGGCTTCGGGAACTTTCTGAACAGTTCCGGCGCGACCATATTCACCCTTTTGTCAGTGCATTGGGCGCTAAGGATCACCGCCACAAGCAGCTGGAAAGGGGAGTCGTAGTGTAGTTCCGTCCGGACTTCCGGCTGGTTGGCCAGGAACCAGGATAGTATATGATGGTATCTGTCTTTTTTCAGCATAAGGCTTAGATGGTCAAGGCAAGGTCAATCACTTCGTCATTGAGATTCTCCTTGCACCTCTCGTCCTTGCAGACGAAGACCCGGCCGGGATATTTCTCGAAGATGGTCCTGTTGTGTGTCACCATCACGATGGCGGTGCCGTCTTCCTTGTTGATTCCGGTCAGCAGGCGCAGGATTCCGTCGGCGGTCTCGTTGTCCAGATTGCCGGTCGGCTCGTCGGCGATGATGAGCCTTGGCCTGTTCAGCAGGGAACGGGC
>CAVBMN010000150.1:0-3645 GCA_963596515.1 bacterium | reverse complement strand
GGACCAACATTGCCGTGCGCAACCTGTTTTACAACGTGCCGGCCAGAAGGAAGTTTCTGAAATCGGACAACGTTGAGTTCAAGCATATTGTCGAAGAGTTCACGAAAGTGGCACTGACAAGACCGGAGATTGGATTCACGCTCAACCACAACGGCAAGGACATTTATGTTCTAAAGCCAGCGAAATCACTGAAGTTCAGAATTATGGATCTGCTCGGGGCATCAGTCACGGGAGACGTGGTGGATGTCAGTGCGGACACTTCAGTGGTAAGGCTGCGGGGATTTGTCGGAAGGCCAGACACGGCGAGGAAGACACTGGGCAACCAGTTCTTCTTTGTCAACGGAAGATATTTCCGGAGCCCGTACCTGCATAAGGCAGTGATGAAGGCTTACGAGGGGATGGTCGCAGACGGGGTGACGCCGTCTTATTTCATCTATCTTGAGGTGGATCCGCACAGCGTGGACGTGAACATCAGCCCGACGAAGTCTGAGGTGAAGTTCGAGGACGACTCGTTCATATTCCAAGTTGTCTATGCTTCGGTGAAGGAGACGCTGGGGAAAAACTCGTTTGCGGGAGGGATTGACTTTTCCAATCCGGAAGCCAATGATATGCCGGTACTGAACTCACATTTCTCTGAATATCAGCCAGAATCGATACCGCAAGTGGCTGTGGACAGCGGGTATAATCCGTTTGATCCGGTCGCTTCGGCAGGCTCAGCGACCGAATTTGAAGGCTCAGCGACCGGAGGATATTCCTCCTCTGTAGGGAAGGTCGCTTCGACAGGCTCAGCGAACGGATGGGGTGGCTCGGTGACGGGCGCTTCGGCAAGATCAGCAAATAGTTGGGAAGGCTCAAAAAACGGCGATTTCGGGCAATATGTGGACCGCCGAGAGGATTATGGCAAACTTTTCGAAGAGAATACACTGCCGGTCACGCAGACCATCATCCTCGGCGGGAAATACATTGTAGCCCCGGCGAGGGATGGCCTGATGATCGTGAACGTCAGAAGGGCAAGAGAGAGAATCCTTTACGACAAAGCGCTGGCCGCTCTCACGAAAAACGAGCACGTCACGCAGGCGAATATGTTCCCTGTGAAAGTCGAGGTTGGAGCCGCCAACAGAGCCATCTTCGACGACAAGGCTGAACTGCTCGCCAGACTCGGATTCGACATCTCGCCGTTCGGGACAGACACGATTGTGGTCAACGGAGTTCCGGAGGGATATTCGTGCGAGGCGGGAAAAATCCAGACAA
Source organism: bacterium (assembly GCA_963596515.1). Classification (GTDB taxonomy): domain Bacteria; phylum Bacteroidota; class Bacteroidia; order Bacteroidales; family UBA932; genus Cryptobacteroides. The sequence continues at coordinate 2,394 of CAVBMN010000150.1, read as the reverse complement.
TGGTCTCTGACCTGCTGCTGATTCTTTCGGACGACAGTTCCTCACTGCCGGGAGTGATGGAAGCGGCTATGGCCGAGAAGATTGCCCTCCTCGGAGCATCCGGCTGCGACGCGCTGACATCCCCTGTGGAGGCAAGACATCTGTTGGACGCATTGCTTTCAAGCGGCAACCCCGAACTGACTGGCAACGGCAAAAAGATCATTGCGATAATGGCCACCTCACAAGTGGAAAAGTTATTTTAATTTTTTGAATATAGAAATATGGCATACTACTACGACGACAGACAATCAGGCTTCGGAGGATTCCTCAACAGGTTCCCGCCGGTGACAAAGAATATCCTGCTGATCAACATCGTGATGTACATCGCCACGGTGATCAATCAAGATTTTATGGTCAGGACATTCGCGATGTTCTACCCGACATCCCCGTTCTTCCACATCTGGCAGCCAGTCACTTACCTGTTTATGCACGGAGGCTTCTGGCATCTGTTCTTCAATATGTTCTGTCTCCTGATGTTCGGTTCCGCACTGGAAAGGACGATCGGCTCAAAGAAATATCTCATCTTCTACTTCGTGGCTGGTCTGGGAGCTGTTCTGACCCACACCGTAGTGGAATATTTCCAGATGGAAGCGATGGCCTCCGCCAACTCCGGGATTCTCACCGCCGGACAGATCAATCTTCTGCGCACTCCGACACTTGGAGCCTCGGGAGCAATCTACGGAATCCAGATCGGCTACGCTATGCTCTACCCGAATGACATCTGGACACTCATATTCCCTCCAATTTCGCTGAAGGCAAAATGGTTCGTCTTGATATTCATTGCCATTGAGCTTTTTACCGGCGTGACGGGAACAATGGACGGCGTGGCGCATTTCGCCCACCTCGGAGGAATGCTGTTCGGATTCCTGCTGCTTCTTTACTGGAAGAAAACAGGCAAGCTCTGGCAAAGGTGACAATCTGATCGGTTATGGGCAGAAAGGCACGTGAAGACTCGTTCGGCGGCATCATCGCAAGAATGCTGATGCTGCTTGTGGCTTTTCTGCTTCTGCTCAGTTACGCCTCAATGGTCGTGAATCCGGCCAAGGCCTGGTATATGACCGTGCTCGGGCTTTTGTTCGTGCCGATCGCAATCCTCAACGCAATATTCCTTGTGCTCGCCATCAAAAGAGGATCCAGCTCGTTTCTGATTCCGCTGCTGGCGCTGCTGCCTTCGCTGATATTCATCGGGCGGTATTTTCAGTTTTCATCCGGTGCGGCGGAAAGGGGCACAGAAACTATCAAGATACTGACATACAACGTGGGGCACTTCGCATTGGGACGGGCTCAGGAATTTAAGGAGGAAGGCGGCAGGGCGGCGTGCGCCGACTCGGTCGTGAGGTTCATTATGGAGAACGATGCTGACATAGTGTGCCTTCAGGAAGTCAATCTGCCCGGTGAATATGATGTGGCGAAGTTCTTCGAGAGACGTTTCCCAGGATATAATGTCGGTTATTTTATGTTCGTGACCGACAAGGGAAGCTACGGGAATGTCACGCTGAGCAAGTTTCCCATCGAGCGAAAAGGGAAGCTGATGTTCGAGAAAAGCTCGAATCTGGCGATATTCACTGACCTGAAGGTCGGGGAAGGTTCGGAGATCAGGGTCTATAACTGTCATTTTGAGAGTTATAACGTGTCATTGTCCAGACTCAAGAAATCCGTGGCAGACCAAGACGGTGAACTGATGTGGGAGACCGAGGAGAAGATGAAGAAGTCCATCCGCAGACGACCAGAGCAAGTTGACAAGGTGATGTCGGACATCGAGGACTGCACCTTGGAGGCAATCGTCACCGGTGATTTCAACGACAATCCAATGTCGTACACTTACAACCGCCTCAAGAAAGGTCGCGACGACTCCTTCGTGGAAGCCGGCAAAGGCTTCGGCGCGACATATTCATTCCTCTGGCCTTTCATCCGCATCGATTATATTCTTTACCCGTCACATTTCAGCGCCGTCTCACACACCGTCCCTCGCGTCCGCTACTCCGACCACTATCCCGTCATCGCTGAAATCAACTTGAAATAGCATTCTGTGGTATCGGCGCTTCGACAAGCTCAGCGACCGCGTGTTCGGTGGCCGAAAATATTCATAAAGAACTATAGCTCAAATCTTTCTCTATAGGCAAGTACCCCATTCAACCCAAGAATTTTGGTAACGTGCAAAATTCTGGTTGAATGGGGTATTGCCTATCACAAAATATTACTGAACAGAATTAATGTCTATCAGGTTATTAAGAATCGCATAGACGGTAAGACCAGCGACAGTCTTGATGCCGGTCTTGCGCGTGATGTTCTTGCGGTGGGTGATGACCGTGTAGATGGACAGACTGAACTTGTCGGCGATCTCCTTGTTGAGCA
>CAVBMN010000149.1:0-3860 GCA_963596515.1 bacterium | reverse complement strand
TTACCTTGTCGGCGAAGCCAAGCTTTGTGACAGCGGCCACAGAGTCACCGCCACCAACAAGTGAGTAGGCACCGTTCTGGGTGGCCTCGGCCACGAACTCGGCGATCTTCTCGGTTCCGTGAGCGAAGTTAGGAAGCTCGAACACTCCGACAGGGCCATTCCAAAGGATGGTCTTGGAATCAAGGATGATCTTCTTCCAGTTCTCAAGGGAAGCCTCGGAAGCGTCCATTCCCTCCCAGTCGTCGGGGATGTTGAAGATGTCGAATGTCTTGCGAGGGGTGTCGTTGCTGAACTCCTGACCGGAAACGGTGGCGACTGAAAGCGAGAGGTTCACGCCCTTCTCCTTGGCCTCCTTCATAATCTCAAGAGCGTCCGGCATAAGCTCGTCCTCGTGGAGAGACTTTCCGATGTGACCGCCCTGGGCCTTGATGAAGGTGTAGCCCATTCCACCGCCGATGATCAGGTTGTCAACCTTGTCAAGCAGGTTCTTGATGACACCGAGCTTGCTGGAAACCTTTGAGCCGCCAATGATCGCGGTGAAAGGATGCTGGGCGTTCTGAAGAACGTTCTCGATGGCCTTCACCTCTTTCTCCATCAGGTAGCCGAACATCTTGTCGTTCGGGAAGTAGGCGGCGATAAGAGCGGTTGAAGCGTGAGCCCTGTGTGCGGTACCGAAAGCGTCGTTGATGTAGCAGTCAGCGTAGGAAGCGAGTTTCTTCACGAACTCCTTCTGGCTTGCCTTCACGGCCTTCTTGGCCTCAGCCTTCTCCTCGTCTGTGGCATCGGCGGCGAGTCCTCTCGGCTTGCCTTCCTCCTCAGCGTAGAAACGCAGGTTCTCAAGCATCAGGACCTCGCCCGGTTTGAGAGCAGCAGCCTGCTCGTCAGCCTTCTGGCAGTCATCGGCGAACTGAACCGGAACACCAAGGCACTCCGAAACGTGACCAAGAATATGCTTGAGGGAGAACTTAGGATCCACTCCCTTAGGACGTCCGAGGTGGGACATCAGGATGAGGGAACCGCCCTCTGCGAGCACTTTCTTGAGTGTAGGGAGAGCCGCACGGATGCGGGTGTCGTCTGTGATGTTGAAATTCTCATCGAGCGGAACGTTGAAATCCACTCTGACAATTGCCTTCTTACCTTTGAAGTCGTAGGTGTCAATGTGCTGTTGCATAACCTTATTATTTAGAAATAATTTCGATTGATTTCGGACGCAAATATAGTAAAATTCAGCGGATTGGGCATCAGCGAATCGGACTATAACGATTAAATCCTCACACAAAAGGATAAAATAGGCTTTCTTTTTCCTATCTTTGCACGCTATGACAATCGAGTTTAATCCACAGAACTGGAAGGACTACGAACTTCTCGACTCCGGAAGAGGCGCGAAGCTCGAAAGGTTCGGTGAATATATTCTTGCACGCCCGGAGCCTAAGGCCCTGTGGGACAAGAGTATGACCGATGCCGAGTGGAATAGTCTCGCCCATACCCGCTTCACCCCGGGAGCCGGATTCGGCAAGGCCGGGAAAGAGGACAGCGGAACGTGGGAAAGGTTAAGGAATATGCCCGATCAGTGGTGGATCCGCTACAACGGAGGCCCGAAGTTCAGCCTCAGGCTGGGTCTCACGTCCTTCAAGCACGTGGGGGTCTTCCCGGAGCAGGCCGCGAACTGGGACTACATATTCAGGCAGACTTCCGACATAGCGGCGAAGACAGGCTCCCGTCCTAAGGTTCTGAATCTATTCGCCTACACGGGTGCGGCTTCGCTGGCAGCCAAGTGCGCTGGTGCTGATGTCACGCATTTGGACTCCGTGCGTCAAGTCGTCACGTGGGCACACGGCAATCAGGACCGCAGCGACCTTGATGGCATCCGCTGGGTAGTCGAGGATGCGATGAAGTTCGCGAACCGCGAGGCCAAGCGTGGCAATCTCTATCAAGGCATTATCCTGGATCCTCCGGCCTATGGCCACGGTCCGGACGGAGAGAAATGGAAACTGGACGAATGCCTTTTCGATATGATGAAGACAGTCGGGAAGATTCTCGCTCCTCAGAACAGTTTTCTCGTCCTGAACCTTTACTCCAACGGATTCTCGGCCATCCTCGGCGAGACGGTTGTCCGTCAGGCCTTCGGCCTCCCGGCCGACGCCGCTTTGGAATCCGGGGAACTGGTTCTCAGGGACAAGTTCGGGAAGAACCTGCCGCTGAGCATATTCGTAAGACTCAGGAGGTAGAGAAGATGAAGTCTTTTGTCAGATTCTGCTTGGTTTCCGTTGTCCTTGTGGCTCTCGCGTTCTTCTGCGATGGGTTGCGGGTCAATTTCTTCGTGGAATCCGACTCTGAAACCATCGTCCAGACATCCACGGACAGCCTTACAGATCCGAACCAATCTGAACATTCATTCATAAAGTTCAACACAGCCTGCCTGACAAGCCCGACGGCAGAAGGGCAGACAGTAACCCGCACAGTCACCGGTGCTTCCGGCAGTCCGTGCAGGAACGCGCGCAGGACAGAACTCGACTTCAAGGTCTTGGAGTTCAAGGCATTCTGTCACCTTAACGTGCAAAGACATTCCCTGCCGACACTGCGGAAGCTGCGTCTATAGCGGCCGGTTTCCATTTAAGGCCATAACAGGCCTGTCAATCCAACAAAAGGCTTCGTCCCCTCTACGGACGACAATAATGTATTACCATAACAAGGTAATGCAACCATATTTTTTACACAACAACATTTTCCAAGGAGTATTGTGACTCTTTGGAAAGCATTATTGACAATTAAAAACAGAAAACAAAATGGAAACCGTAAATATCAAAAAGACAAGATCCGCAAAGGACATCATCATCTCACTCGTATTTCTCGCCGTAGGTGTGGCTCTGCTTTTCTGCTCTGACTCTATGTTCATCCTCGGATGCACTCTCATAGCGTTCGCCGTGATCCTGTTCCTGGCAATGAAATCCTCGTATGTAATCGAGGGCAAGGAGGGCTCGTTCAAGCGCAAGACCGCCAACTACCCGAAAACCAAGAAGGAAGATCTCGTGTCTTTCCTCGAAGGGAAGTCAGACAAGGTTGTTCCGGAGGCTCCGGGCGGACTTCTGATGTACGTTTACTACCGCTGTGACAAGTCCGGCGGTTTCGCCCAGATCAATGACTTCGATCAGTACGAGTATAAGCCAGTCACTGAACTTATGCCTCTCACCTCGGAGCAGGTGAAGGCTCTGGTATAATAATCCGAGAATAAAAAACTCCGGCTTCGGAACGGCTGGACGGAAATGTTCGACAAAAACACGGCCAGCGATAAGAGCGTAAGTGTTCCGAAACCGGGGTTTTATTCTTCAATATTCATCATCGGTTCGCTATGGCATCCATAGCCATCGTGAACGAATTGTTCTCAATGAGGAATTTCAAGAACTCCTTCGTTGCGTTTTTACAATAGCTGCCTTTGAGAATATGGAACGATCCTTCCATTTCCGAGTGCGGATGGTCCAGTTCTATGGCCACAAAATCCTTGTTGCCTCTGATAGTAGCCTCCGAAAGCAGCGTCACAAGATTGGTTCTGGACACCATATCCAGAAGAACATTCAGATCATTAATCTCTAACCTGACATCATATTTGAAATTCTGTCCGTACAGAAGACTGTCGAACGCATTCCTTGCCTGCAATCCGTTTGCAGGCAGGGCGAGCGGCAGCCTTTCCAGCTCTGCAAGACGGATCTTCTCCATCTTGGCCACAGGATTGTCCTTCCCAGCGATGACACAAAGCTTGCTGTTGAACAGGATATGCGAGTCGATGTCCTCATAACTCTCCAACGGCTTGTAGGACAGCGCCACGTCAAGTTGCCCGTGCTCAAGCATTTCCATCAGGTTCT
>CAVBMN010000148.1:0-3876 GCA_963596515.1 bacterium | reverse complement strand
CCGTTACTTCCGAAACGGGCTGCAAAGGTAGCACTTTTTTCTTTCCCTCCAAACTTTTTTTGACATTTTTTTCATTTTTCCACTAAAATCAGCGAAAATCACCCAATACTTCAGAAATAAAGAGAATGGCCCGCCTCAAACATAACAATAAGGCAAGCCACTCTTGGCATTATATGTTGTCAACCTTATCAATACCAAACCGCCGGCTCCGCTCCCATCACAAAGGCTAGCTCGCCACCTTTGACGATGTCGGAATATTCAATGTAAGCCTTGTCATAAGGTTTGCCGTCAAGAGTGACGCTCTGGATGTAGCGGTTCTCATCGCTCAAACCGTACGCCTTTATCCTGAAAACTCCTCCGGGGACTGTCAACTTAACGTCCAAGAATGCAGGAGCCCCGAACCAGTACCTTGTGGAAGCCGGCTCGACCTCGTAGAATCCCAAAGCGGAAAGAACGTACCAGGCGGACATCTGGCCGGCGTCCTCATTGCCACAAAGGCCGTCATCTGCATTCTTATAGAATTCGGAATATATCCGACGCGCCAAGTCAGCGGTCTTGTACGGCTCGCCGGCCATAGTATAGAAGTAAATGACGTGATGGCTCGGCTCATTGCCGTGGGCGTACTGACCTATCAACCCGGAAATGTCCGGAGAGGCGTCCTCACCATCAATTCTGGAATCGGCGTTGAAAAGCGAATCTAGCCTTTCCACGAACTTCTCACGGGAACCATAGAAATCCACAAGGCCGGAATAGTCATGAGGAGCGAGCCATGAATATTGCCAAGCGTTTCCCTCGCAATAATCATTGGCGCGATGCTCTGAAGAATATGGATTGAAGGGAGTCCTCCAGCTGCCATCGGAGAAACGTCCCCTCGCGAACAAAGTCGTGGAATCCATATAATTACGATAAGAATGACTTTTATTGCGGAAATATTCAGCGTCCTCCGGCTTGCCGAGGTAGTCGGCTGCGGAAGCGACTGCGGCGTCAGCGATGGCATATTCCATATCGAAAGCAATCGATTCAAGCATTGTGTCTGAAGGAATATAACCGTACTTCTGACGGTAGTTCAGGCCTCTGATGGTGTCCATCATTGTTGTCTTCATAGCCTCCCAAGCCAGATCACGGTCAAAACCGTCGAATCCTTTCACGACAGCGTCAGCGACAGCGATGACACCAGGATTGCCGACCATACAGTCGGTCTCGTTGCCGACCAGATGCCAAACCGGGAGACGGCCCTGCTTCTGGTAGATCTTGAGCATCGAGGCGACCATATCATTCTCCCTGTCCGGATGCAGGATTGTCATCAGCGGCATCTGCGCGCGGTAGGTGTCCCAAAGGGAGAAGGTGGTATATTCAGTTCTCGGATCGTCCACATCGCTGAATGTGGAAGGCATTATCATCGTGTGATAAAGCGCTGTGTAGAAGATGGTTCTGGCATCCGATTCAGAATCCGAAGCGGTTAACTTGACCTTGGAAAGTTCCTTGTTCCAAGCCTTGCGGGTAGCCTCAACTGTAGCATCGAAGTCCCAGCCCGGAAGTTCCGCGGACATATTCAACGCAGCTTTTTCCACGCTGGCCGGGGAGACCGCGACCTTCACCATCACCTGCTCCCCTTCCGTGGTGCGAAAGCCGGCGCGGAAGTAGTTCACTGAATATTCCCGTCCGTCCTCTGAATATTCCTTCGCGGCGATTTCATCGAAGGAGTCGAACGGCTTCGAGAATTGGGCGCGGAAGTAGATCTTCTGGTCTTTGGCCCAGCCGGTGGAGAATCTGTAGCCCTCTATGGTGCAGCTGTCTATGACATTGAATTTCGTGTCGTAAGCCCTGTCCCAGCAGCCGCCGTTCTCAAGGTCTATGACCACCGCCGAGCTGTCCGAAGCCGGGAAAGTGTAACGGCTGAAGCCGACTCTGGTGGTTGCTGTCATCTCTGCCGTAATGCCATAGCGGGTAAGTGGGACGCTATAGTAACCAGGTTTGGCGATCTCCTTAGTTCTGTCCGCATAGGACCACATTCCTGTTGCCTGAGCCGCTGCGATCGCCTCGGTAGAATCATCCTTCGGTTCCTCTCCCCTTGAATATCTCACCGTTCCGACCACCGGCATAACCGTGATGTCAAATAGATCTCCGATTCCGGTACCGCTCAAGTGCGTGTGGGAGAATCCGATGACCGTGGAGTCGCTGGAATGGTAACCCGAGCACCAGTCCCATTGCTGCGGAATGCTCGTAGGCCCCAGCTGGACCGCGCCGAAAGGCACGCTCGCACCGACAAACACGTGCCCGTGACCGCCGGACCCTATTCTGACGTTGACATAACTTGTGTAGTCCTCCATATCCTTCGTTGCCGGAGAACAGGCCGCCAAAACAGCGAGGGCGGCGATGATTACTGTCCTTATTGTTTTCATCTATGATGACTTAATGTTATCGTTCCGCTAAATTATAACAAATTAGTATATATTTGCAATAAATGCAGCAAAAATGATATTCCTGAAGAAATTATTGATTTTTACCATATTGATCAGCATTAATGCTTTATGTGCTTTGGGGCAAGCTGATGAGTTACGGAATGAAGTGGCTTTTCTGACAGATTCGATTGGCAATCGGTATCCGGCATCCGAGGGTGATTTGATGGTCAGGAAGCACTTGATGCGGAAGTTCGCGGATTATGGGCTGGAGTGTCACGAGCAAACTTTTGACATCACTGAATATATGTGGGGCGAAGGCAGCCTGCAATTAACTATAGATAGCGCAGTTACCCCATTTTCATCTGGGAAAGACTTCGTGGTTCAGGCACGCAGCGCCAGCGACACACTTTCTGCGGAATATGTGGTCATATTAGATGCCATACCCGATTCTTGTCATTGTCTGATGCAAGGCAAAGTGGTTATATGTCCGTACAAAGGCGACAGCGGCCAGACACCAAGCATTGCTGAAATGGAACGGGCGGGAGCGTTGGCTTTGATTTTTGTGAATCCACCGCAAAGGAACGTCAAGCCAGTAATCTCGAAAGCCGGACGTATTTATGACACGCATAAGATTCCAGTTCTTGTCATAAACAACATCGAACTTACGAAATTCATTCCTCAAAGCGTCGCTGACACTTTGGCGGAAAGCATCTACACAGCACCACCGTCACACAGAATACAAATAGCCTCAAAACATTATGAGAATCACATGCAGGCGGCCAATATCATTGGCTTTAAGCGAGGTTCGAGTGATGAGTACATAATCATAGGGGCACACTGTGACACCCTTGCTCCTGACAACGCGAGCGGCGAACCCAGGCGAGGTGCAAACGACAACGCATCTGGAGTGGCGATGATGATGGCTTTAGCGAGACGAATGAGTGCCATAACGACACATCACAACATCATATTCATTGCTTTTGGGGGAGAAGAGAAAGGATGCCTCGGATCAAGAGAGTTTGTGGCACAAATGCCTTTCAAGAAAGAATATGTGAAAGAAATGATCAATCTTGATATGGTCGGCCGTCCTGAGCAGGGCATATTCTATTATAAGCAGTTCAATAACACAACGATAAAGCCTGACGACATAATGCCACCTTCACCCCTGCACCTGACAGAAGGCGAAGATGCTTTGAGTGACCATTACGATTTCGTAAAGGGGAATATGCCAACGACTTATTTTCATACTGGTGCCGATCCTATGATCCACACAGTGGAAGACACCAGTGACAGACTTAACTATAATGGGATGGCAGAGATACTTGAGTTTCTTACCAAATACATAGTCACCTTGTCCACGTAATCAAGCACGATGACGCAAGGCGATGATTATATCAAAAACAAAGATTAAAACCTATATTCTGAGATTTTGACTATCTTTGTTAAGATTAAGGTAATTTGAAAGATTATGGGC
>CAVBMN010000147.1:0-3943 GCA_963596515.1 bacterium | reverse complement strand
GCGTGTCCGTTGCTGTTCCTGATGATGCCAAGTCTTGGCTGTCAGTTACTTCCATTGAGACCTCCGGCACCAATGCCACCGTTACTTTCAACGCTGCCGCCAATACTGGTGGAGATCGTTCGACCTCACTTGTGTTCAACACCACTTCCAATGGAAAGGCTTACTCCGCGCAGACTTCCCTTGAGCAGAAAGGTGCGATCATCGATGCGACTGTGGCAGAATTCCTTGCCGCCGCTGAAGGTGATACTCAGTATAGAGTCACAGGAGTCATAACGAATATTTCTGCTTCCTCGCAGTATCACAATGCGAATATTACAATTTCTTCAGGTGATTTTTCCAGCAGCGTTCTACTTTATCGTGCTGTGACGAACAAAGGCAATATTGAGGATCTTGGTCTTGCTGAAGGTGATGTCATCACGGTTGTTGGAAAGAGAAGCTCTTACAATGGTACTCCTCAGATGGCCGCAGGTGGTGTTTATGAGTCCCACATTCGTTACAATAAGGCTACTTTGGCTGAATTCCTTGCAGCTCCGGTAGGCAATGACATTTATGCTGTCACCGGAGAGATCACAGCAGTAGCTGGTCTGAGCGCTCAGTACAACAATGTCAACATCACAATCAAGGACGAGTCCAACACTCTTTATCTCTACCGTGTCACCACATTCGACAAGTCAGGCGTTGAGACCCTTAATCCTGCCGTTGGCGGAACGATTACCGTAGCCGGTAAGAGAGGCGAGTATAATGGCACAGCCCAGATGGCCGCAGGTGGTGTTGTTCTTGCTTATTCCGCTCCGACAGGCGGTGGCGATGAGCCACAGCCGGAACCTGGTGAGAACCTGTATTCCATTGACTTGAGCTACAAGCTTGGGACTAGCGCTTATGATGATGGTGTCGCTACAATCAATGGCCAGAAGGATGTGAAGGTGCTGAAAATCGGAACATCCAGTAAGGCTGGTGACATTACAATCACCATTCCTGCTGGCTCCAAGAGGGTAGTGTTCTATGCTGTGGCTTGGAAAGGCAACGCCACAACACTGGAGTTCTCCACTGGTGGTGTGACTAAAGGTTCCGTTGACATCAAAGCCAATGATGGTGCTACTGGCAATACTCCTTACACTCTTACTGTAAGTGATAAGGTAAATGAGGGTGATAAGTACGAGGTGGTTGTTCCTGAGGCTCTTCCTACAGATATGGACTTCAAGATCACCACTGCTTCAGGTAAGAAAACCCGTGCGATAATCTTCGGCGTAAAAGCCTTCAAAGAGTAATCTTGGGGATAATCTTTAAAAAGGCGACTGCACACAAGCAGCCGCCTTTTGTTTTTTTGTTGGTTGTGTGGATTTCCGTTGTGTATGACTGTATGATCTTTATTTAAGTGCTTCCACTTGCTCGATTGCCAAGCCGGTTACACTCACAATCTGCTCAACAGACATACCGAAGCCTATCGGTGAATATATATTTGACGAGGGCGTTTTCTTCACAAAATGCTTCCTTTAAAGGGATGAGGTGAAATAAAAAAACGGACGGCTCGTGAGGAGTCGTCCGTTTGGATTTCTTGACAGGAGTGAGCTTACACTCTCTGGCCGTAGGAGCGGTCGGTGGTGTTGACGGTGATCTTGTCGCCCTGATTGATGAAGAGCGGAACCATAATCTTGGCACCGGTCTCAAGGGTGCACTCCTTGAGGGCACTGGTAGAGGCGGTGTTGCCCTTCACGGCCGGCTCAGTGTAGGTCACCTCAAGGGTAACATACGTAGGAAGCTCGCAGGTGAGGCACTTCTCCTCAGGCTCAACGACGAACATCATCTCAACGTGCTGTCCTTCCTTCATAAGGTCGGAGTTCTCGACAACATCGTGAGGCAGGTGGATTTGCTCGTAGGTCTCCTCGTGCATAAAGTTGAATCCGTCCTCGTCAGAGTAGAGGAACTGGTAAGGACGTCTCTCGACGTTGATGACATCGATCTTCATACCAGCCGTGAAGGTGTTCTCAAGAATCCTTCCGTTCTCAAGGTTACGAAGCTTTGTCTTTACGAATGCCGGACCCTTTCCTGGCTTAACGTGCTGGAAATAGACTACCTGGCAAGGCTTGCCGTTGTAGCTGATATAAAGGCCGTTCTTAAAATCTGCTGTTGTTGCCATAAAAATATGTAATGAATTTGTTAACCGTTAAAACCTTGCCTCAACTTATGTAATCTTCTTGGCTTAGATTTCAAAAGATTGATGCGCAATCAATTCGACCACAAATTTAACTATTTGTGAATATTCCTGCAAAAAATTCTTTCAGAAGCGGTAGTGCCATCATTTAATATCTCATCTCATCCAGTCGTTTCGGCAGGCTCAGCGACCGATGGTGGATTGAAAGTTTGAGATCCTTTTCGCTATTTGCTTTAAAAGCCATCCTGGAGTGGAAGTCGCGCCGCAGACGCCGACCTTGTCACCGTCCGAAAACCAGTCCGGCACCAATTCCGAAGGCTCTGAAATATGATAGGTTCTCGGATTCTTGGACTTGCAAAGGTCGAAAAGCACCTTTCCGTTGGAACTGGAGGCACCGGACACAAAGACGATCACATCGTGCTTCGAGGCAAACTCGGATAATTCCGCGTGCCGTGACGCCACCTGCGAACAGATTGTGTTGTGCACTTGCAGTCTATGGCGTGAGTGCGACTCCAAAATCCTGCAGATCTCTGAATATTCCACCGGGCTTTTTGTGGTTTGCGAGAAGATCTCCATCGGTCGGTCTGTCCGGATGGCCCCGTTCTCAAGGGCTGAAAGCAGCATCGGCATATTCTCGATAACGACAGCGTCGCCACCTACTTGCCCAAGCAAGCCGAGCACCTCGGCGTGACCTATTTTCCCGAATATGATGATTTGTCCTCCGGCCGGCTTGACCCTCTCGTAGGCCTCCCGGATGCTTTTCTGAAGCTTCAGCACCACCGGACAGGTACAGTCGATGACCGTGATACCCAGTCTGCCTGCCAATGAATATGTCTGCGGCGGCTCGCCGTGCGCCCTGATGAGAATAGTCTCGGATGCAGGCGTTGGGATATTCATAAGTCCCTCCTTGTCGATTGTGACAAGCCCTTTTTCCCCGAGTCGCTTGAGTTCCGCCTCGTTGTGGACAATGTCGCCGAGAGAATAGAGTCTGCGACCGGGAAACTCCTCAAGGAATTTCTCAGCCCGGCTGATCGCCCTGATGACACCTCCGCAGAAGCCGGAATGCCTCTCTATCTCGACCTGAAGGTTCATCGCTCTATTCAAGGATTCCGAAACGGCCTTGCGCAAGTCCTTGGAACCAGACCAGTTCCTCGTGCAGATTCATATCCGAATTGTCCAGCACGAAAGCGTCCTCGGCTCTGGAGAGAGGGGAAACCTCGCGATGTGAGTCAATGTAATCCCTTTCCTGAAGGTTCTTCATCACATCCTCCATCCTTGGATTCTGTCCCTTGGCCTTCATCTCGTCGAAACGCCTTTGTGCCCTGACCTCATCGCTGGCCGTCATAAATATCTTTACCTCCGCGTCTGGGAACACTGTTGTGCCGATGTCTCTGCCGTCCATCACGATTCTTTTCCTCTGTCCGAAAGCGTGAAGACGCTCATCGACATATTCCCTGACAAACGGAATCGCCGAGATCGGGCTGACGTGGCCGGACACCTCCAGCGTGCGGATCTCTTTCTCGATGCACCTGTTGCCGATGAACGTGCCCTCTGTCTTGAAATCGAGATTCAGTTCCGGCAGTGCAACCTTGAGGGCGGCCTCGTTGATGGCTCCGTCTTTCCCGATAAACCCTTTCTCAAGGGCATACAGGGTCACTCCACGGTAGAGAGCCCCGGAATCCAGATAAAGGAATCCGTAATGTTCCGCTATCAGTCTGGCAAGCGTGCTCTTGCCCGTTGATGAATAGCCGTCGATGGCTATGATGATGTCAGGTAGTTTCATACGGCAAA
>CAVBMN010000146.1:0-4079 GCA_963596515.1 bacterium | reverse complement strand
TCGGCGAACTCGTTGTCACCGGCCTTGCGGATGACATCGTTGGTCATATAATAGATAAGGTTGCAGTTATATTCAAAATCACTCTTGCACATCGGGTAAAAGTCAAGGTAGAACCTGATGGACTCCGTGAGTTCATTGGTCAGTTCCTGAGCCAAAGCCTTGGCCTTCTCAGGCTTTCCGAGAGCGTAGTAGTCCTTGACCATCTCGATCGGGAAGAGGGCGTTGGAGCCCCAGCCGAGAATCGAATTGTCGTAAGGGTATTCCTTCGGCTTGAGCACCCGCTGGCATTTGTCGAGCATCTCCTCGGCGCGGTCATTCTCACCGGCGGCGATGAAAGCGTTGGCCGCGGACACGAACAGATTTCTCAGCGACATCACGCCGAGGAACGTGTAGGTGTTCTGGTAGTCAACGCAATAATCCTCACGGGAGACAGCGTCAAAACAGAACTTGTTCGTCATCTTGTCGTACAGGTCATCTGTGTCCACAAGACCTACATCAAGTGACTGCACCTTGTTCTTGATCGGAGTGAACCTGTAGGAGAATCCGTCATACATCAAGTAATTCTTTATGCCGACATTCAGGTCCCCGCCCTGGTTGAGTACATTCAAAGGTCTGTCCCACTGGTAGGTCGAGAGGAAGTCAAGCAGGAAGAGCTCAGGCTTGCTGAGGTAGTTCTTGCTCTTAGGAATCTCGATCACGATGGAGTCCGGAATCTGCGCGGCGAACTTCTCGCTAACGATTCCGCTCTTGAGGCAGTTTTCCTTGTTGACCGGAATTATCATCTTGCGGGACACCCAGTAATCCATCTTACGGCCGTCCTGATAGACCAGTTTGGCGTCAGGATGCTTGAACACGGTGATGCAGTCCGAAAGCAGAAGGGCCTGACCACGCTTGTCCTCTATAGGGATCCACTCGTTGGTGCCGTAAAGGTATTGCTCCTGTCCTATGGAAAGATTCAAAGGAGCGGAGTTGTTGATCGCATACCTCATCTGGTCGATGTACCAGTCGGTTCCCAGAAGGGAGGTGTTGCATATTCTCACATCATTCCTGAAGCCCTCTACCTCCTGCGCATACCAGAGAGGGAAGGTGTCGTTGTCGCCGTGAGTGACAAGCAAGCCGTTCTTTCCCACAGAGTTGAGGTAATTCTTGGCAACCTCGACAGAAGTGTAGCGGTTGCTTCTGTCGTGGTCATCCCAATTTTCCTCCGCCATCAGCGCAGGCACGAAAAGGCAGGCCACGGAAGCAACGGCGGCCACAGCGACAGTATGCTTTTCCTTCAACGCCGAAGTGATCCACGAATATATCGCCGAGACCGCGAATCCTATCCAGATGGCGAACGCATAGAACGATCCCGCGTAGGCATAGTCCCTCTCACGCACCTGATATGGGGTCTGGTTCAGATAAAGCACAATGGCGATTCCAGTCATAAAGAACAGCAGGAATGTCAGCCAGCAGCCCCTGCGGTCCTTGTCGAACTGGAAGCACAGGCCGATAAGTCCAAGAAGAAGCGGCAGGAAGAAGTAGTGGTTCTTGCCAGGATTGTCCTGAAGCCACTGCGGAGCGTTGCTCTGGTCGCCAAGGTGGATCTTATCGATGAACGGTATACCGCTCTCCCAGTTTCCGGTGAACAGATCCGAGGACGGAGAATGAATCTCGTTCTGACGGCCGACAAAGTTCCACATAAAGTACCTCCAGTACATCCACCCCAACTGGAAGTCAAAGAAATATGACAGATTGGCTCCCTGGGTAGGCTTCTTGTACTGAGCCCCCGGGACAGGCGTTCCCTTGCCGTTGGTGTAGGATTCGTAGAATTTTATGTGTCTCTCGTCATTGCTGTACATTCTCGGGAACAGCATCTTTCCGGCACGGTCGTACTTCACGTCAACCGGACTCGGAGCCTTCTTGTACTTGCCGTCAAGAGGTGCCCAATAGGTGTCCTGATCAAGCTCGTATGGCGCTCCGTAGTACTGGCCGTAAAGCAACGGAGTCGAGCCGTACTGCTCACGGGACAGATAACGGACAAGGGTGAACGCGTTGTCCGGCTGATACTCGTTGGTCGGGGTCTTGGCGCAGGAGCGGATGATCACGATGCTGAACACCGAGAATCCGATCACTATCGTGGTAAAGCACAGTAATGCCGTGTTCCAGAACACCTTCTCCGTCTTAAGGGTCTTGAAAAGGCCCCAGAAGCAGGCCGTGAGGAGAGCCACAATGAAGAAGGCTGCTCCGGTGTTGTACGGAAGCCCCAGAGTGTTCACGAAGAACAGGTCGAAATAAGCCGCGGTCTTCGGAATATAAGGCACCATCACAAACAGGATAAATGCCAGGATCACTGCCGAAATGACAAGAATCTTGACATATTCCCAGAATGAATATGGCTTGTCCTCCCTCATCTTGAAGTAGTACATATAGACCAGCATCGGAATCGCCAGCAGGTTCAGCAGGTGGACTCCGATGGAGAGTCCCATCAGGAACGAGATCAGCACGATCCAGCGGTTCGCGTACCTGCGGTCGGTCTCCTCGTACCACTTTGTCATCGCCCACACGACCATCGCCGTGAACAAGGACGACATCGCATAGACCTCGCCCTCGACGGCCGAGAACCAGAACGTGTCGGAGAAGCAATACGCGAGTGCGCCGACAGCGCCGCTGCCGTAGATGGCGATGGCCTGGCCGAGAGAATATTCCCCGGTTCCACCCTCGCCGTCACGTTTCGGCACGATCACCCTCTTGACGAGGAACACGATCGTGAGATAGAGGAAGAATATGGTGAGCGCCGAGCAGATCGCACTCATCGAATTCACCATCACAGCGGCCTTGTCCGGGCCTGTGAACATTGTGAAGAACCTCGCGATGAGCTGGAAGACCGGGTTTCCCGGCGGGTGACCGACCTCAAGCTTGTACGATGAAGCGATGAACTCTCCGCAGTCCCAGAAGGAGGCTGTCGGCTCAATGGTGGAAAGGTAGGTGAAAGCCGAGATGGCGAGAACTGCCAATGCGGTCACCTTGTTCCACAGTTTGAATTTCTTAATGTCCATAAACTAACGTTGTTCCTAAATCGGCCGAATCAAGCCGTTAAACAGACAAAGATACAAAAGGATTCGCTATCTTTGCAAAAATATAACAATGAATATTATGAAACCCGATAACGATTGGAAGCAACGGCTCGGTGTCGTCTATTCAACCGACCCGAATTTCAACTACGCCAAAGAGGAGACCGCCGAAGCGGAGACCCTTGAGCCGTCCAAACAAAGGTTGACCGTCACCATCGACAGAAGGAACCGAGGCGGCAAGCAGGTGACCCTCGTGAGCGGATTCATCGGCACACAGGAAGACCTTGCGGCCTTAGGCAAGACCCTGAAGGTGAAATGCGGTGTGGGAGGATCAGCCAAGGACGGCGAGATCACCATCCAGGGAGACCTGCGGGACAAAGTCACGGAATTGCTCAGGAATATGGGCTACAACGCCAAAAGAGGCAATTGAGATGACGGACAATCCGGTTTTCTGTGGCCTTGCGGTCATATTCACATTCATTTTCCTGCTGAGCGTCAGGAGTTTCTTCAAGATCATCCCTTCGCTGCTGGATTCGATCTCAAGATGGAAAGGGAACCTTGAGCTTGAGGACAGCCTTCAGTTGAGCGGCAGCCGCAACATCGTGGCTCTCATTTTGTTCGTGCCGTTCTGTATGGTGGTATATTCACACTCCCTCTACCGCCCGGACTATATGGATGGCCTAGCACCGGCACTCCAGCTCGCCGCGACGACCGGCACGATGCTCGCCTATCTGGCTCTCCGGGCATTCCTGAACTGGCAGCTGGAGATGTCATCCTACCACACGAAGACGTTCACCGCGGCCAACAGATCTTTCTACAACTATGCGATAATACTTTTCGCCATACTGTTCCCCGTCGGGGGCCTACTGAGCATATTCATTGAAGATGAAGAGATTGTAAGAGTCATCCTGATGCACATCACCGCCATCACATACATCATCTACATATTCAGAAGGGGACAGATTTTCGCATCGGCTTGCAATCCTTTCACAACATTTTTGTATCTTTGCGGCCTTGAATTACTTC
>CAVBMN010000145.1:0-4087 GCA_963596515.1 bacterium | reverse complement strand
AACTCACTCCGAAACAGACCAAAGAGCGCATCGTGGCCCTGTGCCTCGTGTTCGCGGTTGTGATCTTCTTTTGGATGGCGTTCCACCAGAACGGCCAGTCACTGACGTGGTTCGCGCGTGACTACACGCAGAGCACTGCGGAAGGATGGAGCAGGATCGGATTCAACATCTGGGCGTTGGCTCTCATCGCCACCTCAGTCTATACCCTTTTCGGAATATTCCAGTCCGAGAAGACCTCCGGCAAGGTTGGCTGCGGAGTCGCTACAGCAGCCCTTTGGTGCGGTGCATACGCAATATTCAGAGGCCTTCCTAACCCTCTGGAGATTCAGCCTCAGCTCTTCCAGCAGTTCAACCCGTTCTTCGTGGTGGCTCTCACGCCGGTGTCTATGGCCATATTCAGTGCCCTCGCGGCGAAGAAGACCTCCAAGCATCCTGAAGGTATGGAGCCTTCCGCGCCTAAGAAGATCGGAATCGGAATGCTCGTGGCGGCGTGCGGCTATCTGGTGATGATTCTCGCTTCTGTGGGACAACCTTCACCAGCCGCACTCAACGGGACAGTCGCTCCGGATCCTGTCGTACCGACCTATCTGATCGGGACTTATCTGATCCTGACGTTCGCCGAGCTGCTGCTCAGCCCGATGGGTATCTCGTTCGTGTCGAAGGTGGCTCCTCCTAAATACAAAGGCCTTATGATGGGTCTGTGGTTCGCGGCGACAGCGGTCGGCAACTACCTCAGTTCCATCCCTGGACTGCTTTGGAAGAAGGTTTCGCTGACAGCGAATTGGGGCATCCTGATGGGACTCTGCGTGGCGGCAGGAGTCGTGATGTTCGCGCTGCTTAAGAAACTTGAGGCGGCGACGAAGGATTAGAAACTTTCATCTAAATCATTGATAGGAAAAACTTCTGACTCTGCAAAGAGCGATAAAAATAACTTCTAAATGACAGAAGAGACAAGACAAACTTTGATCCTGTGGGCTGAGACCTACAACGACCCTCAGTACTTTCAGGAAGATCCGATAGCTTTCCCGACCTTGTTCGCGCAGCGTTTCAAGGCCGGGAAACGCTCATTGGCGGATGTGGAGATCGCGGCTGTGTTCGCGGCTCATTTCGCCTGGGGACGCAGGGCGATGATCATCCGGGACTGCGGTCGGTTGTTCGACGAAATGGACTGGAATCCCTACGAATATGTGATGGGCGGCAAGTGGCGGGACGATGACACCAGCATCCACCGCACCGTCAAATGGGGCGAGGTGGCGGGAATATGCTCGCGTCTGAAAAAGACCTATGAATCAAGGTCTTCCCTCGAATCCTTGACGCAGGACGAGTTCAGGACGGAGATTTATGGCCAGAAGACAGACCTCAAGGCTCCGAACAAGAAGATCAATATGATGAGGCGGTGGATGGTCAGGGACGACGGTAAGGTTGATTTGGGAATATGGAAGGACACGGATCCAGCCGACCTTCTCATCCCGTTGGACGTGCACGTCTATGACGAGGCGACCGCCCTTGGACTCACTTCCAGAAAGCAAAAGGACATTGTGACGGTGAAGGAAATCACCGGATGCTTCGCGGAAATATTCCCGGGCGATCCTTGCAAGGGCGACTTCTCCCTCTTCGGCTACGGTGTCACACATCCTAAGCCGGCCAAAACAAAATAACGAATATATTCGTATAATAATAAATGTGGCCGGTAATTTGAGATATTCATTAATAATTGTCCGCCGATAGGAAAAGGGAAATATGCCAAGACTTTTCATCATAGCCGGTTGCAACGGTTCCGGAAAGACCACGGCATCCTACGCGCTTCTGCCGGGGATGCTGGAATGCAGCGAGTTCGTGAACTCCGACGAGTTCGCGAAAAGTCTCTCGCCGTTCCATCCGGAAAGCGCCTACGTGGCGGCCAGCCGCTATATGTTGATGAAAATGAGGTTTCTGCTCCAGAGAAAGGCGGATTTCTGCATAGAGACCACGCTCGCGACACGGTTTCTGCTCAAGGTAATCAAAGACGCGAAGGAGGCCGGCTACTATGTGACCATCCTGTATTTCTGGCTGAACTCTCCAGATCTCGCAGTGAGCAGAGTAGCGGCAAGAGTGGCGGCAGGAGGACACAATATAAAGGAGGAGACCATCAGAAGACGCTACAATGTCGGGCTGCATTACCTGTTCAGGGACTTTATGCCACTCTGTGACAGATGGCTTCTCCTGGACAATTCCAATGTGCCTTTCACGATTGTGGCGGAGTCGTCAGAAGATGGAAAAGTCATACGTGAACCGGAAAAGTTCAGCAAGATTCAGGCAATCAACGCCGATTATGAAAAACATCAGAAAGAAGAAAAAAGGGAACTAAAGAATGTACAAGGATAAGAATTTCTATCTCAATCTGTTCCAAGTCAGCGAGGCGCAGTTGGAAAGGCTTGCGGCCGATGGCCTGAAAGGAGGCGGAAGCTACTGCGACCTGTTCTTCGAGAACACTTCCTACAACGACCTGCTCCTGAGGGACGGGATTGTCTCCTCGGGCGGATTCCACATCGACTATGGTGTCGGAATCAGGGTTCTGAATGGAGAGAAAACCGGCCACGCCTACTCGGAGAGCACGGATCCGCGATCAATGGCGGAGGCGGCTTTAGCGGCATCCAAAATAGCCGAGGGAGGAATGGGCAATGCCGGCGGAATCCAATGCAAGGTCAGCCCGTTGCCGAAGGATAGATATTCCTATGAATATGATTGGAGATCCATAGACGCAGCCGGACTCGTCCCGTGGATGGAAAGGCTTAAAGACAAGATCGCCGTAAGGGACTCAAGGATTGTGAAGATCATCGTGTCGTTCTCCGGACAAGTCAGTGACATACTGATGTTCAACTCATTGGGAGAACTGACTTTCGAGACACGGCCGATGGGAATCCTGTCGGCATCCGTCGTGTTCAGCCAGAACGGAAAGATCGAGAACAAGAACACATCCAGGGCCTACCGCGCGGGAACAGAGATGCTTACGGAAGCGCTGCTGGACGAGATAGCGGACAGCATAGTCTCCGGAATCGATGATAGGTTCGTGGCAAAGCGTCCGAAAGGCGGCCAGATGCCTGTCGTGATGGGGGCCGGAGCTTCGGGAATATTGCTGCACGAGGCTATGGGGCACGCTTTCGAGGCTGATTTCAACAGGAAAGGACAGTCCGTGTTCTCCGAGAAGATAGGACAGAAAATCTGCGATGAGAGCATCTCGATCGTAGATGACGGTACGATTCCGTTCAACTGGGGCGCGGTCAATTTCGATGACGAGGGCGTTCCGGGACAAAAGACATATATGGTAAAGGACGGTGTCCTGACTTCTTACCTGCACGACCGCATAAGCGCAGAGTTTTACGGGGTATCCCCTACCGGTAACGGACGGCGGGAGTCATTCCGCTACGCTCCGATTCCGAGGATGAGGGCGACCTATATGGAAAGCGGCAAGGCCGACAAGGAAAGCATCATCGCTTCCGTGAAAAAAGGAATTTACGTGGACCAGTTCAGCAACGGTGAGGTTCAGATCGGTGAGGGAGATTTCACGTTCTTCGTCAAGAGTGGATTCCTGATCGAGAACGGACGGTTGACCCAGCCGGTAAAGGACATAAACATCATCGGCAACGGGCCTCAGGCTTTGTCCGACATCGTGGCCGTGGGCAATGACTTGAAGATTGACGAGGGGGCTTGGACGTGTGGCAAGGGACAGAGCTGTCCTGTCTCGTGCGGAATCCCAACGGTGTTGATAAACAAACTTACAGTCGGAGGAGAATAGGATGGAAGAGATCAAGGGAATGCTGACAGAGCAGGAGATAAAAGTAGCTGACATTTGTCTGCGGAAGGCTCTCGACCTTGGCGCGGACAAGGTTCGCGTCACACTGAACAAGAGCCTGATGGAACTGTTCGGGACTCTCAACGGAGAGCTTGACAAGGTGAACCACTGCCTTGACAGATCGATCAGCATCTGCCTTTTCGTGGACGGAAAGTTCGGAAGTTTCTCAACCAACAGATTAATAGAAAGCGAGTTGGATGATTTCCTGAAGAAAGCGATAGCCACTGTCAGGATGCTGGCGGACGACCCTTGCAG
>CAVBMN010000144.1:0-4228 GCA_963596515.1 bacterium | reverse complement strand
GTATGCGATATACTGATACGTATATATGCAATTCATCTGAACGGGATTAAAACCGTAGATTTGGTTAAAACTTATTGGATCTGTTTTACCGTAATGTCATATATAGTTGGGCTAGTCATAAATATTGCTTCTGAAAGAATATTCGCTTACTGTCGTAATCGTTTGTCTGACATAGAAGAAGCCAGATGTCGCATTGATCGACAGTTGGATGTTAATTATTTTGACGCATGGTATTTTGTGATTCATGAATCAAAGTATAGTGTCATTCCTATATTAGAAGCTCAGGTTGCGTTTATGCGTAACATGATTATACCCCTTGCCATTGTGGCATTGTATTATATGTTATGCCTGTTTTGCCATTGTCTATGTGCATCTTATTGTACATTGATGCTTTGTTTGATTCTTGACGTTCTGCTTCTATGGGCTATGAAAAATCGCCAGATGAAAATTTATGAAAAAGTGTTCGAGGATTACAAATATTTGAAACGATTGGAAAAAAATAAAGAAAATGATGAGGATATTTAATGTTTTGTTTTTGTTGTCAGTAGTGTTGACAATGCATGCACAGAGTTATGACGGAGGTCGAGTTGCATTGACTAATTTTTTGGTCAGGATGTACAATAATGCTCCTTTTGAAGGAGTTAGGGCTGTGGACGATTATGATAACTCATACCTGATATCCGTATTGTCTCTTGACAAATCTAAGTATAAGAACGATTCTGAACTAAACCGGGTGGCGTCTGTGAAAGCCATGGCTCAGGCTTCCCGTTATCTAAATGGCTCCATAATAACGCAGGATATGATTATCCGCACTACAGAAAAATCGAATGGTAAGCGCGACTCCGAGATAATTGAAAACATCCATGAACATTCTATGGGATACGTAAATTCATTGGAACAACTCACAAATTTCACCCGTCAGGGCGGCCAGCAAGTTTTCATATTCATAAAACAACTAGATAAACCTAAAGGACGAAAACGAAATTGATTATGCCACAATTAGTAACTTACGTAAGCGAACTTCAGCGAATCAACGCACAGAAGAACAGTATTGAATACTCATCGAACGGGGGCAGGACTTGGCTGAATAGGTTTTGCATGAGTCCGGTGGGGACGTTCTGGGATCTGATGGTGCTGGGACGGACCTATTCGCAGCCACGTTAAAAGGACTTTATTGGCCCTAGAATGGAGGAACTACTTGGACCACGCAGGTACACTAGCCCCGGTGTGGGGGTAGTTCCTCTCGCTGGCAACCGAATTGAACGATGCTGTTGGCGACACCACTAAGGGGACTGTATGCTTTGCGTAACCAATTGCGGTCCTGGGAATATCGGAAGTGAGGACCACAGTCCAAATTTCCTTCTGTGCCTTGTCTGACCTCCCAATCTCAATGAATACGAATCTACGTTTGTCCGTTATCAACTTCCTGTTTTCATCATATCTCAGGATCAGTTTGCAGAAGAGCGGTCGCATGTTGTTCAATTTATTCCACGGCGACTTTCCAGGAGTCGATGGTGCGGGTTTGGGTGGAGATGTTGATGCCGATCTTGACGAGTTGTTTACTGGTCGCTAGACTTGTTTCGGTCGCTGAGCTCACCGAAGCGTCACGACTGGTCGCTTCGACAGGCTCAGCGACCGATTCAGCGACCGGTTGGGCGACTGAAGCGACTTCATGGATTTCTGAACCCTCGAACCTGTACGGAATCAAGTAACCTTTATCGTCAATCTGCTTAAGAGCATCTTCGGCGGATCCATCCACCTTGAACTCAAAGACATAGATCCTGTCCTTGGTCCGGCACACGGCGTCAGCCCGACCGATGGCGGACTTGACCTCGGCCTGGGTGTAATAGCCCAGCAGCGAGAAGATCAGATAGATGATCGTCTGGAAATGCTTCTCGGACTTGTTCTCCAGATCGTATGGGATTCCGGCAAGGAAAGACTGCATCCTTTCCAAGGCTCCATCGATGTCATTGTTTTTCAATGCCCTGTTGAATTGGAGCACGAAGGATGCGCTCATCCCCTCCGAGCCTCTGTAACTGTTCAGAAGTCCCTTGAGGAATCCCTCCCTGACCTCTCGATTCGGATAGCCCAAAGTATAGGATTCGTCTTCGGTGCTGTAACCCTTTATCGTCAGGTATCCTGTCTGATAGAGAAGCGGAAGAATGCTGTCCGAAAACTCCGGGGAGACATCGAAGTCGCTTCTTGCAATTTCGTTCATCCTGTCCAGAAGGTTCTCTGGGATAGGATTCTCCCTCATCCGCTCGATCAGGAAAGTTGGCGTGGCCGTGTCGAACCAATAGCTGCCGAACATTCTGTCAGACAAGGAATTGAGCAGACTGAACGGGTTGTAGATGTCCTCGGATTTGGCGCAGAAATGGTAACCGTCGTAGTTGCTCTTCAGCTTTTCCAAGGCCGCGTCAAAAGAAATTTCCAACTCGTCAGCCATCTCCTGCACAGGAATATTCATCTGTGATTGAAGTTCTTCCTGCGAAATTCCGCAGATCGCTGAATATTTCGGCATCATCGAGATATTCTTCAGATTGTTGAGTTCACTGAATATGCTGAGCTGGGCGAACTTGGTGATTCCTGTGATGAACACGAACCGGAGGTAAGGATCGAGACTTTTGATAGGACTGTAGAAATTCCTCATTATCTGCCGCATAGGCGTGAGCCGCTCCTGATTGTTCACCACGTCCAGAAGCGGCGCGTCATATTCATCAATGATTATGACGGCTTTCTCGCCGGTCTGCTCGACTGCCCTGTGGACAAGCCCTTCGAACCGTTGGTTGACGCCGACCTCACAATCTCCTTTGCCGTAGATCTTCTCGTATTTCAACAACTTGATGTTCAGTTCGCTGAGCAATTCCTCCTCGTTGCAATGCTTTGCCGTGGACATGTCGAAGTGCAGCACAGGATGCTTTGTCCATTCTTTCTTCAGTTCTCCGGCTTTCAGTCCGTTGAACAGCTCTTTATCTCCCTCGAAGTAACTATGGAAAGTAGAAGACAGCAGCGATTTACCGAACCGCCGCGGTCTGCTGAGAAATACATATTTGTAATTTTCAGCCAAGTCATGCACAATTCCCGTCTTGTCGATGTAGAGATACTCACCTTCGACAATGTCCCTGAACGTCTGCACCCCGATCGGGTACTTAATCCTTTTCTCCTCCATAGCCCTTAGTCAGTTAATATTTGGCGCTGAATCCTGATTCCGTAGGGAGATACTCCTGTGTCAATGTCAGCAAGACAAAGATAATGAATATTTTCCATTTATTACGTATAAAGAAAAATGTTATCTCTTTGCCGTGTCGCGAACTCAGAACGAGAACTTGTAGCCGACGCCGAGGGTGGCAGCGGTCGGGTTCTGCCAGGTGAGGGACTTGAGCTTGGTGCCGGACTTGTTGGTGTCGATCTCCGGTTCGTTGTGGTAGTTGTACATCGCGGTGAAGTCCAGACTGTGACGCTTTGAAAGATTCCATTCGAGGCCGAGGGCACCACGGACGCGGTTGACATAGGCGTGGGTGTAACCGAGGAACTCGTAGTCACTCCACGAATCGGTGGCGGTGTTGTGGGTGGCTCGGCATTTTGGATCGTTGAATGTGTTGCGCAACTCGATGTAGGCGTAAGGCTCAACTGTCTTGAAACCACGGTATTTTACCATAAGGCGTGACTTGAGTGTCAGCGAGTTGAGGACTTCTTGGTAAGGGTTGATGTCATAAGCCTTGTGGGTGAACTGGAGCCTTTCGCGGAGGGAGAAACGCCAATCTCCGGCATCAATGCTGCCGGTCAGGTTTGCGGAGAATCTGTGCCTTGGCCTGAACTCGCCGGAGGTGTTGGCGTAATGGCCGATGAAGGTGTAATCTACACCTGTCTTCAGATGCCTGTTCAACTTGTACGATGCACCGACTGAGAACTGGTTCCTTTCGATTCCGGAGAACGAATCCTTTGTGCGGACCTGATACTCGGCATTCAGATGAAGACCTTTCGCGGCCTTCCAGTCCAATCCGGCGGACGTGCGGCCATTGATGTCCTGGGCGGACGCTTCTGAATATGTCAGCGTCAGCAGTGCCAACGCAACCGTGGCTGCGACTTTCGGAAATATATTCATAAATTCTGATTTTCAATAAATTGCTTGTTCCTTACGATTGAATCGATAGTCGTGTCGGCAGTCGATTCGGTGTTGTAGTAAACCTTGATGTAGGCGGCGTCCTTGAGGAAGTCGATGTTGCCG
>CAVBMN010000143.1:0-4239 GCA_963596515.1 bacterium | reverse complement strand
GGCGATTTTCTTTTTCGCTGAGTTCATATATTCATTCCTCCGTTTCATCCTGCCGGTGGCCATCTAAGACCAGCGGTGAGATGGGATATTCGTAAATTATTGATTCTTTTTGAAATAGTAGTTCCTGAGCCAGTACTCGAAGAGCGGGTCGAGGATCACCGGTTTGCCGTCCTCGCCGACAAAGGTCAGGATCTCCTTCTTCATCAGAGCGTCCTTGAGGCGGCGCACGTTGGCGGACGAGTTCAGAGAATATTTCCGGATCACTTCCGCAGTGCTGAATTTGGAATAGCCGTCAATGATCGCCTTTAACAGACTCACTTGGAACGTGGTGAGGTCGTTCATCATCGAGATGAAGCGGCCGCGGTTGATGGCGATCACTGTCGCGAGAGCCTCCAGCAGGACCGGTTCCATTATGTAGCCTTTCGACAAAGAGTCGCAGATGGACGTGAAATGGTTGATGTAAAAGAGGTTGCACCTGAACAGACGGCACGCTCCGCTAATCAGGTCCCTGTCGATGACCTTTCCGCTCGCGAGGAAGCCTTTGATGATATGCTCGACAATCTCCCTCTCGTCCACCCTGCTGAGTTTCAAGCGGGTGGCGCGGCGATAGAAGAAATGCCTCTTTATGAATATATCCTCCATAGCATTGACCTGAGAGCCTATGAATATATAGGAGAACAACCTGATGCCTTCGGCTTTCGCTCCGTCGATGGCCTCTTCCATCAGCTTGAATATCCGCTCCCCGTCATCCGCAAGATCCACATTCTGGAACTCGTCAATTATGAGGTGTATCCTCTCTCCCCGCTCGGCGGAAAGGATGTACGGAAGCCTCAGTACAGCCTTCAGGTCATTCTCGTCCAAATCCCAATTCGTCGAAAGGATTGTGTCCCGGTCCGCGAAAGCCTTCCGGTCGAAGACGAAATGTGTCCCTTCAAGGTACTTGGTGACTATCCGTTCATATTCATCAGGAGTGGAGGCCACAAGCCTTATCACCGCCGCGCCAAGCCTCTTGACGAATGACTCCCCGTCACGGATGTCAAGGGCGGTCATCTCGCCGACCGTGAACCGGCCTCCATCGACTTTCATCTTCGTGAACACCTGATGGACGAGGGATTTCTTCCCGGCCCCGAACGGTTCCCAGAGCACGACGTTCTCACTCTGGGACAACAAGTTACCAAGTATCGTGCAATCTTCCTTCCGGCCAATGAAGTGCTGTCCTGTCACATATCTGTTGTACAAAAACGGGCTGTCCATCGAAATAACATTTTTGTTTTGACAAAATTAACATTTTTTTCCTATCTTTGCACCCGCTTTAGGAAGCGCTTGGAAATTTATCGGTGAAGATTGCCGGAATATTCCCAAGTTTTTAGAAAAAAAGGAGGTGGTAACAGCATTATGATCATAGTTCCTATCAAGGAAGGCGAGAACATCGAAAGGGCTCTGAAGAAATTCAAGAGGAAATTCGAGAAGACCGGTGCCATCCGTGAGCTTCGCGCCCGCAAGAACTTCGAGAAGCCTTCTGTAAAGAGAAGAGCTGCGAAGATGAAGGCTATCTACGTTCAGCACCTCCAGCTGCTTGACGAGCAGTAAGAATAATAAAGGCAGACTTGATGGTCTGCCTTTATTATTTATATTCCTCCCAGTCACGTTATAACAGACTCGGTGAGGCACTGGGGACCGTTTTTCCCAGACCCCTTGCATCGCTTCGCACTGCGTGCGCTTTTCCTTCAACCCCCAGTCACTTCGTGACAGCCCCAGTGGGGCACTGGGGACCGTATTCCCCAGACCCCTTGCGTCGCTTCGCTCCGTGTCCCGGTCTTGCGCTTCTCGGTCTTGCGAGTTGGGGGCAGTTTTTTTTATTTAATGCTGAAATAGATTACGTAAGGTTCGTCAGCGACCTCGTAGAGGGGGACGAAACGGATGACCTTTTCTTGGTTCAGGGTGCGGTAATGGGTCTGCTGCCACCTTATTGATTTGTACTGCTGGTGGTACTCTGGGGTGAGGATGGTTTCAGGCTTTGAAGGGTCACCGTAAAGGTTAACTTCCTGATCCACAAGACCGGCAAGGACAATCGGGCCTTCCATAAAGGCGTAAGTCCCGCTTCTTCCCGGCAATGGTTCCGTATAGAGTTCGGTCGGAAACTCGACATAAATCTTGTCATCCTTCCAGGATCTGTCCAGGCTGACATACCCGTCCTTAACCGAAAACTTGACATCCTCGCCGTTGACCCTGACGACAGGCTTGCCTTTCACCCACCAAGGCACACGCAAGGTTAATGTGAAAGCGGCCGGAGCCTCTACCGAAATATTCAGATTCATCCTCCAACGGCTGGCGTTATAGTCCGGGCCGAAGTCTCTTACGGCGAAATCCTGACTTATCGAGACCTTCTTTCCTTCGAAAGTCCAGTCCATCTCCGAAGGAATATATTGGCTGACAGTCAGACCTTTGCCGGAAGTGTAGTAGATATATTCAAGATAACGTGTCTGCGCCTGAACAAGGGTGCCGTGGCAGCAGTAGAAGTCCATCGTAGGATGTCCCCATCCCTTCTCTCCCCCTTTGTGGTAGCCTCCTCCCATCGGCAGGAAATAGGCTACCATTCCGGTCGTCGGATGCTGCTGGGCCAGAAGGCCGTTGTAGATGTTTCTTTCGATGTAGTCAGCGTACCGGGACTCTCCAGTCCAACGATAAAGGCAATCAGCGGTGCGAATCATATTATAGACCGTGCAATGCTCCTGATTGTTCTCGCCAGCGAACTCGGCCAGATGTCCGGCCGGTATCCAGAACTCACCGGCGTTCTGGCCGCCGGTGCAGAACGATTCCCTTTCCTGAACGGCATTACGCCAGAAAGACAATACCACATCTTTCCAATAAGGATCGCCGGTCACCTCATACGCCCTCGCAGCCCCGTGAGTCCACGGAATGCTGGCGTTGGCGTGCTGACAGGAAAGGGCATCATTCCCGTCCAACAACTCACGAAACATTCCCGGGCTGCCATAACGTTCCATAAGATCGAGATATTTCTTATTTTTCGTGACAGCGAACATATCAGCCCATATCTCCAGCATACCACTCGTCTCTCCTCCATAGACAGCCCCGGACTTGCCTTCCGCAACCATCTCACCTGACCAACGGTGGAACCAGTCAGCGAACCTGTCCAACACATCAAGAGCTTTAGTCGATCCCGTCATCGCATACATATCGTAGAGTCCCATAAGAGTCTTGTGGAGAGTGTACTGAGGAGACCATATCGGCTGGCCGTCAGCCATCAGGCGAAGATACTTCTCCGGAATGGATCCCGCCCATTCACCGCCGTTGTTCTTCTGGCAAAGCGCAAGCTCATCCACGATTCTGTCAGCCTTTTCCTTAACGGATGGATCTCCGGTCTCGGCGTACAGATAGGCCGCAGCGGAAAGCCAATGTCCGAGGAAATGCCCCCTCAATTGGCTGCTCGGCGACTCCCACCCCCAGTGGAAATCACCGAAATTCCCGTCCTTGTTCACCTCCGTGTGGCCAGTCTTGGATATTCCCGCCTCGTAATAGAAATTCTGGAGTAGTTTGTCGCTGTCCAGACTCATCAGATAATTTCTGTTCAATGCATATCTTTCGGAGAACAACCCTTCCCACAACCGGACATTCGACACCGACACCGGAGAAAGTGCCCTTACAGGCTCCCCTGTCACAGAAAAATGGTTTGAACGGGTTTCATTCCGTCCATCGGCATCATTGATGTAGATGACCTGAGCGAATGAGGCGGCACCTGTGAGAAAGCCGCAAAGCATAAGGGAGACGAGTCTAAAGTACGTTTTCATTGTCTGTGTCTTAACAAGTTATGTCCGTTTGCGGACTATTGTTCCAAATATAGTCATTTTTCCGCATTCACACACTGAATCGTTTTCGGCCATATTCATAAAAACTTCTCTTCTCTTAGAAGTTGCTTTGATTTGTTTGAAATGTTCTTTGAGGCGAAAAATAATCAAAACAACTTCTTATGCAACGGATGTCAAAAGCACAGATTTTTTATGTAAGTTTGCAGACTATGAAAAAAGGAATCTTCAGACGTGGCACGTGGCGCTGGCTGAAACCGGTGCTGTGGACGGTTTTGGGAATATGGGCGCTTGTCGTGATCGTGCTTCAGGTCGCCCTGAACTCCAGCGTGCTCACGCGGGTGGCGGACAAACTGGCCGATGAATATGTTGACGGGGATGTCTCGTTCTCCGGCATCAAGGCCTCGATGTTCAG
>CAVBMN010000142.1:0-4246 GCA_963596515.1 bacterium | reverse complement strand
ATATTGAAATAATACAACGAAATATCGCAAATATACAACAAGCATTGCAATCGCGCGCTATAGCTTTGTAGAAAAATAAAGGACAATCATATTGATTGATTGCGAATATATGAGACATCTTGTTGATTATCTTTTGAGCAGGGACTCCTGTCGGGAGAAGTTCCTCTCTTTCATCATTCTTAGTTTCCGAGGTTTTTGCGGATTGATGATGTTGCCTTACGGCTATGGGAAGATTGTCAATTACGACAAATACGCCGCGGATTTTTTCGGTGACCCTATCGGTATCGGCGACGTTCCATCCTTGTGGCTGACCATATTCGCCCAAACCGTCTGCCCGATAACGCTTCTGCTCGGATTTCAGACCAGACTGTCCGCATCAATTCTGGCATTCAATATGATGGTCGCGGTCAAATACCATTTCTTCGACCCATTCAGCATCAAAGTTTTGCCGATCCTCTTTCTGGGTATGTATCTTATACAACTGCTATTAGGAGCGGGGAAATATTCATTGGACTACCTCCTCTACGACAAAGAAAAGAGCCGGTTTGACAAAAATGAGACAAAAGAGATCCTTCTTTACCTCGCGACCTGTGGAATCACTTGGTTTGTGCTGGGCAACTATTTTACAGGATTTATTTCCGTCGGTATGATTGTATTGGCGGCCGCATTATACTTACTCGGTCTATATTACATAAAAAACGATGAATTTTGATTGGAGAGGCCACGCATCTATGCTTGGTGCGAATACAATATGGGGAATGATGTCTCCCGTTTCCAAAACAATTATGGCTGGCGGTGCAATCACACCATTGGTAGTAACCGACTTACGTATTGGCGGGGCAATGGTCCTGTTCTGGATCGTGTCTTTATTTCAAAAACCCGAGCACGTCAATCACCAAGATATGGTGACCTTGTTCTTTGCTTCACTCTTTGCTATAATCTTTAATCAAGGATGCTTCATCTTCGGAGTCAGCTTGACTTCACCAGGAGACGCATCCATTATTACCACAAGTATGCCGCTTTGGGCTATGGTCTTAGCCGCGTTCATCCTGAAAGAACCCATAACTGGCAAAAAAGTGTCGGGCATAGCTCTTGGTGCCGGAGGTGCCTTATTACTTATCTTGGGGAACGGTGGAAACCATCAAATGTCAACCACAAACGGCAATACGGCGATATTCGGTGATTTGCTTGTGCTGTTCGCGCAATTTTGCTACGCTTTCTATATCGTGTTCTATAAAGACTTCGTGAGCAAATACTCCTTGGTGACCATTATGAAATGGATGTTCACTTATGCCTTTATCTGCATATTGCCATTTTCCGCCAAAGATCTGGGGAACGCGCATTGGAGCGATTTGCAATTGCCGGAGATCGCCGGGCTGTTTTTTGTTGTGATAGGAGCAACATTCATCAGCTATATGCTTGTTGTAGTGGGACAAAAGCGGCTGCGACCAACCGTGGCTGGAATGTATAATTACATCCAGCCGATTGTCGCTTGTGTCATCGCCGTATGCTGGGGACTTGATTCTTTCAATATCACAAAAATAGCGGCCGTGCTCCTTATTTTCGGCGGCGTGTATTTAGTCACGTCCAGCCGTAGCCGCGCAGACCTTGAAAAGCGCCTCGGAGAGAAATCTTCCTAAGCGACAGGCGGAACCATTTCCAATTTGTCATTTCACTTCCTTCAAGAACCTCCACAAGGTATTCCGATCCACCTTGCAGATCTTGGCGATCTTGCACTGCGACATTCCCACCGCCATCAACTCAGCGATCAGCGTCCTCTTACCGTACAACTTTCGTTTCTCCAACGCGGTCTTCCGCCCCTTAGGCCGGCCAAGCACCACACCCTCAGCCTTCTTTCTCGCCAACGCCTCCTTGGTCCTCTGGCTGATCAAGTTACGCTCGATCTCCGCCGAAAGCCCGAAAGCGAACGCCAACACCTTGCTTTGAATATCCTCCCCCAGCCGATAGTTATCCTTGATCGTCCACACCTTGCACT
Organism: bacterium; assembly: GCA_963596515.1. GTDB lineage: Bacteria > Bacteroidota > Bacteroidia > Bacteroidales > UBA932 > Cryptobacteroides. The sequence goes on along the minus strand of CAVBMN010000142.1, from coordinate 2,250 downwards.
CCTTGGTCATACAGATGTTGAGTATCTCCATAATCATAAACAGATTACGCCCCAGCCTCGAAAGCTCCGCACAAATAATGAGATCATCCTTCCGCACACGCCGAAGCAACGTCCCCAACTCCCTCTTGCTGTAAGACTTGGTTCCGCTGATAGTCTCCTCGATCCACCCGTCAATGGACAGATGCTCCCTCTCGCAGAAGTTATTGATCTCAAACCTTTGATTCTCAACAGTCTGTTTGTCGCTGCTGACCCGAATGTAGCCGTAATTCATAGTTCTCTACCTCCTCTTTCCTTTCGCCTCACCAGCACCGGAATCCCACGCCTCAGGGAAAGAAAACCGAAGCCGTTCCGATGCCCGATCCAAAGTTAGTCAATGTCCGTCACAATTCCAAGCTCTATGATTCATAAATATTTACCCGAATATTTTTCCTTGAGTCCCCGCGTCCCATCACCATCGGTTTTCCGTCCTCCACGGTAGATAACATTTTCGGCGTTTACGTTCAGCAACAGGGCACCGTCTGCGGATTCGCCGGCTCCGATGCCTGGGTGGTCCTGAGCCCCATCGAGCAGAGCATCAAGCGAAAGATCGAAAGCGTGGGGAAGCCGCTGAGGGAGTGGGACATAAATATCTTCAGGGGTGTGCTGACTGGTTACAACGAGGCCTTCATAATAACAACCGAAAGGCGCGATGAGATCCTTTCAAACTGTAAGTCCGATGAGGAGCGCCAAAGAACGAATGAGATAATAAGGCCAATTTTAAGAGGCCGTGACATCAAACGTTACTCCTACGACTGGGCGGGACTGTGGCTAATCAACACTCACAACGGCGTGAAAGGCAAGATTCCACGCATTGACATCAATGACTACCCCGCCATCAAAGCCCATTTGGACCAGTTCTGGGATAAAATCAAGACCAGAGCCGATCAAGGCGACACTCCTTACAACCTCCGTAACTGCGCTTATTTGGAGGATTTCTCTAAGCCGAAAATCGTATGGGCGGAACTGGCTCGAACAGGGAATGCTTTTGTGCTTGACCTCAAAGGCAATATGGTTGGCAATACCGGCTACATACTCACTGTTCCGAACAATGATTATGATGTGTTGTTGTATTTGTTGGCTTTCCTGAATTCTCGTTCAATGCTATACTCCCTTAACCAAATCACAACAAGATTTGATAACAATGGATGGAGATGGTTGAGGCAATTCGTGGAAGAACTTAGGGTACCCCCTCTCGTGGGTAAAGAGGATATTCTCAAGATTGTAAACGGGACAACCAAAGAAAACCAAAAGGAAAGGAGTGAATACATTGACCGTGCAATCGCCAAGATTTATAAATTCACGCTGGATGAGATTCAATATATCAACAGCAGTTTGCCCATTGATTAAATTGATTAATGAGTATTAGCGTTGTGCGTGAAATCAGGCTTCGGACACACTGACCTATATGATTTGTATGTTTGGTGCGTGAAAAGTCCCATTCTACGCACCAAACATATGAGAACTCCACCCTTTACCTGCTTGCGATTCCTATAATACTGGAGGATAGTAGTTTTCGACATAAGAGATTTCCTCTTCTGAAAGCCCAACAGTTTCATATAGCAAATAGTTGGCTTGTGAGGACAGTTCGGTCACCGAACAATCGTTGTTTAGATATTTATCCACGAGACATTCAATTTGCTCTACTATATATTCTTCGGCTTTAGGAATCAGCAACTCTTCTATTGTATATTTCTTCCACCTTACAGTTCCGACACCGGTTGTTGTCCCTAATTTTGAGAAGAACCATTCGGAGAGTGGAGAGTTCAATACACACAGAAGGTAAGGTAGGTTCTTCCCTGACATCAAAAACGTTGTCGCTTCAGGTATAAAATGCCTGTCGGCCTCATAGGCAAATTTACTTCTGTCAGAGATTTCTCCCCACACGATTTTTGGCTTAGAGAAATCCTCCAATTCTCGGCAGAACTAATTTGTTCTTTTATAATGCTTGCAACCAACTATTATATACAAACAAGACCACTTGATGATTTTTGCAAAATGCCGAGATTTTCGCATTTGGACAATATTTTATCTAATATTTTTGCATTACTAACTCATTAAGAAATTGGATATTCAAACATATTTAGTATTTTTGCAACAGCGGTAAATTTTACGGCCATAAAAAAATAAGGATAGATATGAAATTCTTTGACAGGACTGAACAATTGGCGCAACTGCGTGAGATGAAGGAGCGCTCTTACGAGAATCACTCAA
>CAVBMN010000141.1:0-4259 GCA_963596515.1 bacterium | reverse complement strand
GCGGCGTTCACCGGATCGGCCTCGACTCCGAGAACCGTCTTGGCAAAGCCTCTGCGTTTCAAGTCGATGGCCATCGATCCGCCGATCAGACCCAGGCCTATGATTCCAACAATCATAAAATATTTTTTATAACTTTTTCTATTTCTTTGTTCGCACGGTCAAGCGTCTCCGGCTTCGCGCAAAGCGAAATCCGAATGTAGTCGTCACCATTCTTTCCGAATATGAAGCCCGGAGTGATGAACACACCAGCCTGACGCAGAATGCGTTCCGAGATCACCTCTCCGGCCGTCATCCCGTTCTCCGCATATTTGGACGGCACCCTTCCCCAAAGGAACAGCCCAGCCGTGTCGTGGTCATAGACCGCTCCGAGAGTGTCAAAGATCCTCCCTGCCGCCACACGTCTGCGGACATATTCAGAATTAAGTTCCTCGAACCACTCAGGCTCCTGCCTCAACGCTTCGATCGCAGCGAGTTGCAGCGGTTTGAACATCCCCGAGTCCATCTGGCTCTTGACTTTCAGCACCTCCGCGATCAGTTCCGGAGCGCCGCCGACCATCCCGATTCGCCATCCGCTCATATTGTGCGCCTTGCTCAGCGAGTTCAGTTCCAGACAGCACTCCTCCGCCCCTTTCGCAGCCAAAATTGAAAGCGGCTTCCCGCACAGGATAAATGAATATGGATTGTCGTTCACTATCAAGATCTTGTGTTTCAACCCGAAATCCACCATCCGCTGATAAAGCTCGAGAGTGGCCTTTGCGCCGGTCGGCATATTCGGATAATTGGTCCACATCACTTTCACGCCCTCAAGATCCATACTCTCCAAAGCGTCGAAGTCCGGCCACCAATGGTTCTCCTCTTTCAGATCGTATGTGACTATCTCGGCTCCGACCAGTTTTGATGCCGAGGTATATGTCGGGTAACCAGGATCCGGAACCAGCACCTTGTCACCGGGATTGACAAACGCCATCGAAATCAGAAGGATTCCCTCCTTGGAGCCGACAAGCGGCTGGATGCCTCCTTCCGGATTCAGCGTCACGTCGTAATAACGTGAGTACCAATCAGCAAAGGCCTGTCTCAACGCTGGAAGTCCCTTGTAGCTCTGGTAGGCGTGATTCCCTGGTTTGCGGGCAGCCTCAACCAGAGCGTCAATCGCCGCCTGCGGAGGCATCCCGTCCGGAGCGCCTATTCCTAAATTGATTATCTTGTCCTCTCCACGGGCAGCGCGTTCGGTGTTCAGAGCGTCAAGCTCCTTCTGCTTGCGTGAGAAGTAATATTCCTGAACAGTGGAAGTTCTGTCTGCTGGTTTGATGATCATAATTACATCGAAGATTTATATTCGCCTAAAATGTTAAGTCCTTCCATAAGAGGTCTCACCGCCCTCAAGGCCTGACGGTAGCGGCCGTATGTCGCGAACTTGATGTCCGCATAGAAGAAGTACTGCCACTCCTGCCCAGGGATCGGCAGAGACTGGATTCGGGTGAGGTTCATATCATAGAACGAGAGAATCGTAAGCACCTGAGCCAGAGAGCCTGGTTTATGAGGCAGGGTGAAGCAAAGGCTTGCCTTGTTGATCTCGCGGCGGGAAACCGTGATGGCATCATCAAGAATAAGGAAGCGGGTGAAGTTCTGCTTGTAGGTCTCGATGCTGTGCGCCAGGATCTCCAGCCCGTTTTGGCTGGCAGCCAGTTCAGAGGCGACCGCCCCGACTCCCCTCACCCCCTCACGAGCGATGTCAATGGCGCTCTTGGCCGTGTCCTCAGACTCCACCATCGTGATCCACGGACAGTTGCGCTCGAAAAACTGACGGGTCTGGTTGATGGCCATATAATGCGTCCGTACCTCCTTGATGTCGTGGATATCCTGTCCCGGCAGTGCCATAAGGTTCTGATGTATGGGGATATACACCTCGCCTTTGATCTTGTAGGGATTCGATCTCAGCAGCTCGAAATTGGGGATAAGCCCTCCCGAAATCGTGTTCTCGATGGCCATCGCAGCAGCCTGTGCCTCACCAGAAGCCACAGCCTTAAACAGCCCCTCGAAGGTCGGACATTCCACGATGGAGATCTCCTCCCCTCTCGCGGAATAAAACGCCCTCGCAGCCTGTTCGTGGAAGCATCCTCGGTAGCCTTGTATAGCGACTTTTGTCATATTCATCATCATTTTCCCTCCCCTCGGAGGCTGGACTTGCTTTCACCGTAAACGGCGAAAAGACCCGTCAAAAAAAAGGCTGCCCGGAAAAGCACCGGACAGCCGTATATTCATCTATCTTTTTTCTGAATATTCCTGCACACGCTCGTCCGGTCCTCTACCTGCCACGGTAAAAGAAATAAAAACCGAAAGAATAAAATCGTGTGCTCATCATCATAACGATGCAAAGATAGTAAAATCGGAAGAAAATGTTCCTAAAAATTTAAGAATCTATTTTGATTTGTTTGAAATGTTCTTTGAGGCGAAAAATCTTCATCTTCTTCCTGCTTCTTCAGTCAGATAGCACCGCTATCCTCCTTAGAAGAAGCGGTCGAACCTGAAGTTTTTCACTCTCAAACCTTCAAACAAACAAATCAAAACAGCTTCTAATGAATATGCCGGAGTGACGGAAGAATATTCATTCGCACCGCCTCAAGGCATTCATTAAACGGTCATTATCTCCTTCTCTTTTGCTGATACGAGTTCATCAACGTCCTTCACCTTGGTGTCAGTGATCTTCTGAATCTCGTCCTCACCCTCCTTACGCACATCCTCGGAGAAGTCGCCGGCCTTCTCGGCCTTCTTCAGAGCGTCCACTCCATCACGGCGGGCGTTGCGCACGGCCACCTTGATGTTCTCGCCCGTGGCTTTCGCCTTCTTGATGAGTTCCTTACGCCTTTCCTCGGTAAGGGCTGGGATAGGGCAACGGATGACCTCTCCATTGTTGGAAGGGGTGAATCCGAGGTTGGCGTTGATGATCGCCTTCTCAATCACAGGGATCATACTCTTCTCCCACGGCTGGATAGCGATCGTCCTCGCATCCGGCACGGTGACGGAAGCCACCTGTGAGACAGGAGTCTGGGAGCCGTAGTAGTCAACCATCACATTGTTGAGGATGGACGGATTGGCCTTTCCGACACGGTAGGTCTTGAGATCTTCCTCAAGGAACAGCACAGAGTCTTCCATTTTGGTCTTCACTCCGCTGATGATTTCTTTCGCTTTGTCTGTAAGCATAGTGTATTGTGTTAATTGTTATCTGTCAATATTCAAATTTCGCAAGCAATCACCTAATGTGCAAAACATTATCTCACGCTCAAGGGTGATCGCCCAATTCACGTTACGATGGCACGTCCGTCGTTTCCGGACTCTACTTATGAACAAGAGTCCCGACCCTTTCTCCGTTCACCAGTTTCAGCAGGTTGCCTTCGCCGTTAACATCGAAGACGATGATCGGCATATTCCCGTCATTGCAAAGGGCGTAGGCCGTCTGGTCGAGAACCTTGAGATGCTTCGCCATCGCCTCGTCGAACGTCAGCTCATCGTACTTGACGGCGGTAGGATCTTTCTCTGGATCAGCCGTATAGACACCATCGACGCGTGTTCCCTTCAGCACGACATCCGCCTTGATCTCAAGAGCCCTGAGCGCGGCGCCGGAATCAGTCGTAAAGAACGGGCTGCCGGTTCCCCCGGCAATGAGCGCCACTCCCCCTTCCTCCAGCACCTTGACGGCGTTGTCACGGTTATAGTAACGCACAAGCGGCTCCATCGGTGTGGCGGAAAAGACCTCTGCCCTCACTCCCTCATCCTTAATGAACTGACTGAGTGCCAACGAGTTTATCACGGTCGCCAACATTCCCATCCTGTCTCCCTCAACGCGGTCAAACCCCTTGTCAAGCCCCTGAAGGCCCCTGAATATGTTGCCTCCTCCATTGACAATGGCGATCTGCAAGCCCGCCTTCGCAGCCTGGGCGATCTCCTTTGAATATTTCCGCAGACTCTCCGGATCAAGTCCCTTTCCAACGGACCCGCCCAGGCTCTCCCCGCTCAATTTAAGCAAAACTCTCTTGTACATAGTGATTTACAGAATCAAATATGGTTAATCAAGACCGCCCCGTCCCGGCATCCCCGCCTCCCGAAGCCATCTTACCAACAAATATACAAAAAAAGTCGGACTGTCAAGAATCTGACAATCCGACTTTCGTGCCCAAAGCCGGGCTCGAACCGGCACGTCTTTAAAGGACATTGGATTTTGAGTCCAACGCGTCTACCAATTCCGCCATTCGGGCATATTC
>CAVBMN010000140.1:0-4269 GCA_963596515.1 bacterium | reverse complement strand
GCCGTCCGCCACAACGGGGACATCAACGCCACGAGGCTTGAGGCCGCGCTGCACGGAGTCATGAACGAGGGGCGGTGGACCGTACGGGCATATTCATACAACTCCGAAAGGGGCATTCCGGGGGCCATCGTGAACAACGTGTTCCGCAACGGCGAAAGGCTTTGGGACACCAACTCATTCATCCAAGGCACGTTCACCAACAGGTGGACCCAGAAGTTCAGGTCGCTGGTCAACGCCAAGTACGCCGCCGACTACACCCACTACGAGAACCAGGACGCTAAGCTGATCCAGACCAAGAACACCTACAAACAGAAGGAGTTGTACGCCTCGTGCGCCAACCTTTATAATATTCTTGACAACTGGGAGGTGTCATTCTCCTACGACTTCCAGTGGAACACCCTCGACGCGACATTCTATATGCCGACCGAAAGCGACGGCACGTTCCCCTACCCTACCCGCTACACCCAGATGGCCGCGCTCGCCACGGCGTTCGAATGGGGACGGTTCAAGGGGCAGGCCAGCGTGCTGGGCTATTTCGTGCACGAAAAGGTGAAGCGGTTCGAGGCGCGGCCGGACAAGGCGGTGGCCACTCCGGCGTTCTTCCTCTCCTACAAGCCGTTCCGCAGGCAGGACCTGTCGCTCCGGGCGTTCTACAAACGGATGTTCCGGATGCCGACGTTCAACGATCTCTACTACACGGATATGGGCAACGCCTTCCTGAAACCGGAATATGCCGAGCAGTTCAACGTCGGCCTGAAATACACGAAGGATTTCAGGAACACGCACGTTCTGCGTGCGGTTGACGCTTCCGTGGACGCGTACTACAACCACATCACGGACAAGATCATAGCCTACCCGAAAGGCCAGCAGTTCCGCTGGACGATGCTGAACCTCGGCGAGGTGGACATCAAGGGCGTGGACGTGGCGCTGAACACCGCATGGGCGTTCGGCGAGGTGGAGGCCACGGCCAGACTCCAGTACACCTACCAGGAAGCGATAGATGTCACGGACCCTGCGGACACATATTACCGGGACCAGATTCCGTATATTCCTTGGCACAGCGGTTCGGCCGTTCTGGCGATGTCCTACAAAGGATGGGGGCTGAACTACAGCTTCATCTACACGGGCGAGCGCTACAACCAGCAGGAGAACATCCCCCGGAACCACACCCAACCGTGGTACACCAGCGACCTCTCCCTCCAGAAATCTTTCGTCATCCGCACCCGCACCCTCAAGCTCACAGCCGAGATCAACAACCTTTTCGGTCAGGACTACGATGTGGTGCTGAACTACCCGATGCCGAAGACAAATTTCCGGTTCACCGCAAGCATTGAACTGTAAATGAGCATATTCAAGAATATATTTCCTTTGGCTGCCGCCATCCTTCTGACACTCTCACCGGGGTGTCGGAAGATCGAGCTTGTCAATCCGACTGAATATGACGTGCTTGACCTTGAGCCAGAGCCGGACGCGGATCCGATCGGGATGTACCTTCTGAACGAGGGAAATATGGGCAGCAACAAGGCCGACCTGGACTATCTGGACTACAGGACGGCCGTCTATGCGAGAGGAATCTACGCCGAGAAGAATCCGGATGTGGTGAAGGAACTCGGAGATGTGGGCAACGACATCCAGATCTACGACGGGAAGCTGTTCGCCGTCATAAACTGCTCGCACAAGGTCGAGGTGATGGACGCCTACACGACCAAGAGGATCACACAGATAGACATTCCTAACTGCCGCTACATCAGGTTCAGGGGGAAATACGCCTACGTTTCCTCATACGTCGGTCCGGTGGCGATGGATCCGAACGCGCGGAAAGGGGCGGTTTTCAAGGTGGATCTCAGGGATTACAAGATTGTCGGAGAGGCCACCGTCGGCTACCAGCCTGACGAGCTGGCGATTGTGGGTGAATATGCCTACGTGGCAAACTCCGGGGGCTACCGGGCGCCGAACTATGACTCAACCGTCTCCGTGGTCGAGCTGGAGTCGATGCGGCAGGTCTATAAGATAGACGTGGCGATCAATCTCAGCAGGATCAAGGCCGATGCCTACGGCAACCTTTGGGTCTCGTCCAGAGGCAATTACGATGACATCCCTTCCAACCTCTACCGGCTGGAGCCTTCCGGCGGACGCTACAAGGTGGCGGAGGCGATGAATATTCCCGCGTCGAACATGGCCCTGCACGGCGATTCGCTCTATGTTTACAGTGTCGAGTACAGCAACCAGACTTCCAAGAACACTGTGACTTACGCCATCATCAACGTGAAGGAGAAACGTGTGGTCTCACGCAGTTTCATCACTGACGGAACCGAGCGCAACATCGTGATCCCCTACGGATTGGCCATACACCCCAAGAACGGGGACATATTCATAACCGACGCGAAGAATTACGTTTCGAGCGGGGTGCTGCATTGCTATTCGAAGGAAGGAGTGCACAAATGGAGTGTGAGAACCGGGGATATTCCCGCCCACATGGTGTTTCTCGATCGCAAAAATAGTTCAAAATGAGACGTTTGGCAGCATATTCACTGATCATTCTGCTTCTTGCGGCATGCAAGGTCGAGGTTCCGTACGTGAGCCTCGGGCTGGATGACGTGTACAAGATCGCCAGGATGCAGACTCTGGCCCTGCGGCCGGCCTACACGGGCGAGCGGTACCGCTGGACGGTCAAGACGGCATCGGGGGCAGACTCGCTGCTGTGCGAGAGCAAGGACTGCATTTTCCTGACGCGCTATCCGGGAGTCTATGAGGTCACTTTCACCATCGACGATCCCGTGAATCCGATCGTGCATCCGATGACTATCCACGTGGTCGATGAGGAGATAGAATACAGTCCGTACATCGCGCACGTCTATGAATACCGGCCGGCCCCGGGGCAATTCATCAACGAGATGCCTGTCTATCAGGACGGCGACACCGAAAAGACTATGATCCAGAAGGCTGAGGAGTCACTGGCAGGCAGTTACGGGGCCGGAGTCTCTCTCGGAGCCTACGGAGGCTATGTCACTTTCGGGTTCGACCACACGGTTGTCAACTCGCCGGGCGAGCAGGATTTCCGCATAGATGGCAACGCCTTCCGCAGCGCCGCCCACGACGGACTTGACGCGGGAAGCTGCGAGCCGGGAATCGTGATGGTGATGTTCGACGAGAACCAGAACGGGAAGCCGGATGACAAATGGTATGAGATCGACAAGAATCCGTGGTACACGAACGATGCGGCAAGGTTTGGATATTCAATAACTTACTTCCGTCCTTCCGCGAACCACACTGCTGTTCCGGGAGCAGACGGAACCCTGACCGACATTGAATATGTCAGGTGGGAGGACAACGCCGGGCGGACCGACTACGTCTATAAGAACAAGTTCCACGACCAGGATTACTGGCCGAAATGGCTGCCGGAGGACGAGATGACTTTCAGAGGGACACTGCTTCCCAAGAACGCCGAGGACGTTTCGGGAAACGGGACGTACTACCTTCAATATATGTTCAAGTACGGGGCTTACGCCGACAACTATCCGAACAACGACACTGACGGGGACGGCGGCTGGATGAACGGCTTTGACATCGACTGGGCCGTCGATCCGGACACCCGTGAGCCTGTCCACCTTCAGGGAGTGGATTTCATCAGGGTTTACACCGGACTCAACCAGTACTGCGGATGGCTCGGCGAGACCTCCACGGAGATCTTCTCGGCGCGTGACCTCCACGTACGGGTGAGACCGGGACAACACCAATAATCATTTTTTTTGCAATGATATTCAAGAATATACTGACATTTTTAATCGCCGCCGCCTGTTGCGTCTCGTGTGTCTATCACAACGATGACAACCCGAATGTCTATCCGGACCCGGAGCCGATCCCGACACCGGAGCCGGAGCCGGAACCGGACCAGAATGAGGAGTATGTAAAGGCTGCATATTCACCGAACTGCTATATGATTCGTCCTGGGGCATCGGTTGACATTCCGGTGAAAAAGGCTTACGCTATGTGGGCGCTTTACACGGATCTGCTTGGAAACGTAGATCTTGCCGGGCAGAAAGCGGAGCCGGAACTGCTGTGGCAGGACGCTCCCGGTCTCATTACCAATGTCGGACTTATCGAGGGGAACTCGCCGGAGGCCGCAAAAATGATCGTCTCGACATCCGACAAGGTCGGCAACGCCGTCATCGGGCTTCGGATCCGGGGCGAGATCCGCTGGAGCTGGCACGTGTGGGTCACCCGGTATAATCCTGACGCGGAGCAGGTCTCCTACGGCAAGACATATTC
>CAVBMN010000139.1:0-4285 GCA_963596515.1 bacterium | reverse complement strand
CGGTGATGAGTATCTTTCCAAGATTCCCAAGCCAAAGGTTTGACGGCACCTTTATTCTCCTGAACACCTTGACAGGACATTGTTCGATGGAAGCGTATATGATATATGTCTTAGATGGTTTGCTTGAGTCAACCAGTCGGTCGTCGGCCTTTGATTTTTTCCCACCTTGGGTTCCTCCGGCATTTCCGGTTCTTTGGCCGTTCTTAGTGTCTGTAATCTCACCACCATCTACAGTCGAATATGACGCTGTCTCAGCCTGCATCATATCGAAGAACGAAACCATAAATGAGATTTCCGCCTCCGAGATTTCCGGATAATCTTTTCTGATCACCGCCTTGAGTTCGTCACGTTCCTTATCAGTCATATTGAAATAGCAGTATTTCCTGTAAGGTAGTCATTTTATCCGGAATCCAGATGAGAAGCCACCATAATCGACAAATTTCACAGCCATCTGAACTACACCACTACTGGAGGTGAAGTCCATATTTACATATTCGAGGACAGCGGCTGCATTGAGTTCAATAACAGTGGAGGCATATATGATGGTGCGCTAATCCGTGACGAGATATCTCCAAAGTACATTCGGTATGAAGGAACCCTATCAGTGGCATTTGCTCTCTAAATCTACCAGATGTACCGTTTTCTAGGTCGGTCATAAACACCGTGATCACTACACTACTTATTATTAGCGTGTTACAAAATGCTGGTAGTCAAAATGGGAGGTCAGCATTTCGTAACCAATTGAGAATCAACGTATGCTATTTCACTGGTTTATAATCAGAGTTTTACGGAATCCTGCCCGACTCTCGGGCATTGAAGTTCGAACTTATGTTTAGGCTTGCGCCTAATAATGACCACACTTTATATTGCCATTATTATGACCTGCTAGCCTAAAGTACATAAGTCCGTTGAAGTTTAAGCGGCATTAAGTTCAAGAGGCTCCGACCAGTTTTGTACACTTGAATGTGCATTTCTGTACCAACTGTTATCACAACAACGCTTGGTACTTCTAAGGACGTTTTTATGTACCAACCACCAAGTATAACTTCAATGGTACCTAAGTTTTTGTCGGATGATGTGAGTCTGGGTTATTGGCAATGCCGTTTAGAATTTACGAAACGCTTTCATTCCAAAGCAGGCCAGAAGTATCCGGAAGACACTTTGACGTGAAAAACTTGTGACATCGGCTTCGAGTTTTTCAGCCGATTCAGGCCTGCGTGGGTATAGGTTCGCTGTATGGCTGAAAGCGTTTTGTAAAATATTGGCAGGTAGCCCGTATAAAAAATCGGAACTATGCACTATAAGGCAATGTGAAGTATGGTAATTATTAGATGCAAGCCCAAAGTGCATAAGTTCGTAAAAAATTGGCCTGACGTACGCACAAAAAGGAGGACGACTAAGACAGTTAGTCGTCCTCTCTCGAAATCTTGCGATGCCTGATTACTCAGCTGGATGGATGGCACCCATCGGGCAGGCATCGGCGCAGGTGCCGCAGTCGATGCAGGCGTTTGGATCGATGGTGTAAACGTCACCCTCGTGGATAGCGCCCTGAGGGCACTCGCCTGCGCATGTGCCGCAAGCTACGCAATCAGTTTCTGAAATCTTGTAAGCCATAATTCAAATAAATAAAATTGTTATCATATTCGCCTGTCTCCATCACAATGGAAACATTATGCAAATATAAATCTTAAAATCACAATATCAAACCCCATACCACAAAAACGATGAGGGCGATCCCTACTTTTATCGCTTTGGCTTTGAAAAAAGAAGTCTTGCTGTCGGCCAGAAGCGGAAGCGAGGCGTGGCCGTCCTGCACGATGGAATTCGCGAGCAGGACCGGGAACGGAATCACACCGCTGGCGAACAGTGTCACGAAGACAAGGTGCGGGCCGGATTCCGGAATCAGGCCGATGACTATGGCCAGCAGGATCATCAGCGCCGTGTTGTCACTTACCCAAGCCGAGATGTCAATGAAATTGAACAGGATTCCGATGACCAGAAGGACCCCGAAAGTCCAAAGGAATATGCTCGGAAGGTGCTTGCGGACAATATGTTCCCAAAGGTGCTCCTCGACAAAGTGATCCGAGGCGAAAAGCAGGGCACCCAACACGACAAGACTCAGCGCACCGAAAAGGCAGAAAGTCCATTCCTCATTGAATACCTCAAGTCCCTCAGACTCACCACCTTCCTCCAGCAAGCCAAGCAGCAGGGCGGCTATGAATATCACAACTCCGATGAACATACATATTCTTGTCCTTCCGAAATGCCTTCCCTCCTTGTGATGATGCCCTTCCTGATGTTCGCATCCGTCACCGTGAAGTTCAAAGGAATCCTCCAAGCGGGTTGGCAACGGCCTTTCTTTCGCTGAGAACCTGTCTATCAGCAGACCGGTCACGACGGCAAGCACGAAAAGAATAAGGAACAGCAGGGCGGCCTTGCCGGGGAACATCGCCAGCATCATAAACGACTCGTCCCCGGTCGTGGCTATCATCATGGCGACCAGAGCTCCAAAACTCAGCATCCGGTGTGTGTAAAGTGACACGGCGGCGAAGCCTCCGACACATCCGGGAACCGAGCCAAGCAAAGCGGACACAAGCACTTGGGCAAAACCGGATTTCTTTAGAGATCTGAATATCCTGCCGTCAGACTCCACGTTGAAAGACTCGATGATCATCATCATAACGACCACCAAGCCGGAAATAAGGATCGCGCCTCGGAAGGCGTCAAGAAAGACTGAAAAGGGGCTGAACATATTCAGAGATTACTTTGACACCCAACCGGTCAGATAAAGATTGATGATAGGGCGGAGAGGTGAGTTCGTGGTCAACGTCAGAACCACCAGGCACTCCCCCGCCGGGAACCCTTTCGTGTCGAACGTCACATTCAAATCACCTTTACCTCCAGCAGGGACATCAGCAAAAGCCTGTGCCTTCACGTGCGAGCTCTCGGAATCCACCTTATATATTCGGAAAGGAGACTTGCCTTTGTTGGTGAAGGTGAACTTGCAGTCCACATTCGTTCCGGCCTTGACCTTGCCGAACGAGAAGGTGCTCTCGTCCGCTATCGGATTCGGTCCGTCATTGCGCTCTTTTTCAGTAAGATTGGAGAAATTCTCCTTTGTATATGTGAATATTCCTATACGGCTTTTCCCTGCCCCGAGTTCGGGATTAGGATCCGCCACGATAGCCTCTGCCCCGGCGACGGCAGGTTCTTTTTCAGGCGATGGCGACACAACGGCCTTGTACTGGCGACCGTCAACAAGCGGCGTGGCGTAGTAGTAATTCTTGCCCCAATGGTTTCTGTCGGCCGTGACCGTATAGTTCAGTTTGGCCGTGGACTGTGCCGGAACAGGATTCGGAGACACCTTTAACGAGAGGCCAACACTGACATCAGAAAAACTGACGGTCAACGGTTTGTTACTAAGATTAGCCACCAGCACCGTCCCGCTCTTCTGTTGTCTCTGAGACAGGTTACCTCCCTTGATGTCCACCTTCTTGAAGGCCAGATTGCCGAAACGGATCGGGTAAAGTTCCACCAAAGATAATTGCTTGTCGTGGGTAACGCCTCTGAGCCTTAGGACGACAGGCTGCTTCAAGCCCGAGAAATATGCCGTCAACGACTTGTCGAACGGATAGCCTCCCTTCTCGTCATTCTTAAAGGTAGCCTTGATGGTTCCTGTCCCGCCCGGAGTGATAGGTTTCTTGGTCCATTCGACATTAGTGCAGCCGCAGGAGGACACGACATTATAGATCAGCAATGCTTTGTCACTCACATTCTTGACCGTGAACGTGGCTGTCACCGGCCCGTCCGAGACAAGAATGTCCCCGAAATCGTGCACGGTCTTGTCCAGCTGGACGACTCCGCCGAAGGTGTTGTCCTTGCCGGAGCCCTGGGCGGAGATGACACCGCTGGCGGACACAAGCAAAAGCAGCGCGGTGGCGATATTCTTGAATATATTCATAAACTGCGCTTTTTAATTTTTTGTTTGAAGCATCTTAGAATCAAATAACATTTCAAACAATAATATTCTTAAGGAATGCAAATTCCTTTCCATCGGCAAATTTACCACTAAATAGGTACTTTTTCAAGTCAAAGTCAATCAATCCCTGAAAATGGTTCTGAAATCGTCGCCGGCCTTCGATGAGGTAGTGAGTGAAGAGGTGGAGAGAAAATATTTATTTTTTAATGCGTGTCAAATTTTGTAATTTTGTACGATTATGCGATTAAATTAAATGGCGAACATAGAACAGAATTACGACTACACTGACGACAACATAAAGACCCT
>CAVBMN010000138.1:0-4292 GCA_963596515.1 bacterium | reverse complement strand
AGCAAACACCGAGGATTTGAAAAAAGCCATTACAGACAAATTGGCCACGGTTGACCTGAATGTGAAAAAACGTGATTTCGAGCACTTGTTGTTCGACACCCATTCCGCTGACAAAATACTCCTTTTTCCCGAGTTCGTAGAGGAGAATATGTGAATAATGTGCTCATTTTGGCATATTTCGTACCATAAAAGCTCATTTCCTGTACCAATCTGCCACGTTATCGCATTTGGTACACTAGAAACCAGTCTCCTGTACAAAACAAAAGACAACAGAGTCCGGATATTGATGAAATCAAACTGCTCTTTGAACTTTTCCATTGAAATTTATCCGTAAAGTATGGAAAGACAGAATGATCGATCAGGGTGCTTATTTATATCACTTCACTATTTCAACATCTAGAATCCAAAAGCATTTCTTCGCAGAAAAGAACTCGAACAGAAAAAAAAGGCTGAATAAAGTTTTCCGCTGAACGAGTTCGGAATGATTCTTACTGAAGGGTAACAGCGGGAACAGTCTTGACAAACCCTTGCTTGGTTTCATACCGATAAGTTCCAACTTGCCTAAACGACTTGCCTAACGACTTCTTTACTATTTGGTCATCATAATAATGCGAATCATCTCTCGCAACAATGAGAACAACTGAACCGTGATACCAACCATATTCTTCATTTGACAGTTCTGTTGCCAATGCATTGCCATTAGGAAGAACTTGCATCACTTTATACTCCTGAACTTGCATCACTTGTCCGACATTCTCAAAATAATCAACTCCATCCATTGTATGAGATGATTTGTTTACAGCCAAGCCTAAAATTAGAAAGAAAACAAATGTCACCACAATTCCAGTTACCATACCAAGGACAAACACTAAACTTTTTCTCATAATTTCATTGATTAAAAGATACTAAAAACTATCTGAATTGTCTTAAAAATACTCATACATATAGTTCTACGGAGTCATTGAACTATGATGAACTGTTGCAAGTTACAGAAAAAAATCATTAATCAACAATAATGTCCAACAAATCTTCACAACAAACCTGCCTCAAGGTTGTTCTAATACTCAATAATCATCCGATACAACATCCAATTTTGACACATCACACATATAAAGCGAATAATTATGCTGCCGAAACATAATGTTCTGGCAGCATAATATGTTCATAAAAATGTGCGATCGGTGTCTACCGGTTCGGGTTGAGAGGGCCGTAGAAGTAGGAGGCGGTGGCGCCGCCATCGATCAGGAAATCGGAGCCGGTGATGAATGCGCCTTGGGGACTCATCAGGAGTTCGGCGACGTTGGCAACCTCATCGGCGGTGCCGGGTCTGTGGGCAGGGCACTTCGCAAACATATTCTTGTAAAAGTCGCCGCGCGGGCCATTGAATTCATCCAGGGCGAGCGGGGTGACGATGATGCCTGGGGAGATGGAGTTGATTCTGGCGCCGCGCTCGCCCCAACGGACGGCCTCCGCCATCACGCGCTTCACGTTGCAGCGCTTCGCCATCTGGTAGGCGTGGAGGGTGTCGTGAATATTCGCGGGTTGCAACATCTCCAATCCCAATAGTTCTTCTGTCGGAGTAGTGGCCAGCAGAGAATCCTGCTCGGGTGTCAGAGCCGGCATCCTGTGGCCGGACTGGCTGGAGATGGTCACACCGACACCGCCCTGCCGGATCACCTTTCCAACTTCCTCCAGCAGGACTGCCGTACCGTAAAGATCCACCTTCAGGATCGTCTCAATCGAGGCTTGGCTTGGCGACACGCCAGCGGCATTCACAAGCATCGAGATCTCGCCGAGACTCACGGCCTTTGTAATCATCGCCTTGATGGACTCGCGGGACGAAAGATCCATCTGGATCGCCTCTGTGTCAAAACCGGCCTTGTTCATCGTGTCGCAGATCGCCTCGGCGTTGTCAAGCCGCTTATCCCCTACCAGAATTTTCATTCCGTAACCCATTCGCCGCACTATCGCCATTCCAATCTGCCCGGCACCGGTCAGAATCATCACTTCCTTTTTCATATTCAATACCTATAAATAAATACACGCACTTTAGGCCTTGCCAATAATGGTTACTTTTATTGCCTTATTATGGTCGCAAGTCTAAGGTATATGGTATATTACTTTACCTTGTACCTCAGCCAGACCGTGCCTTCCCCTACTCTCTCGACGCTTTCAAGTGTCAGCAATGTTGCCGGGCGGTCAGGGTCGTCTATACCATCGAAGACAGATGCCATTCCTTTTCGTCCGTCTATGCCGGGTCCGATCATCACGCTCACCTCGTCAATCAGGCCGGCGGCAAGGAACGCTCCGTTGATGTGTCCGCCACCGGTGATGGCAAGGCGCTTCACTCCGAAATCTTCCGCAAGCATATTCATAGCCTCCTTCAAGTCAATGTGTTCGCCTCCTACGGCTATCCATGAGATGCCCTTTGAGGCAAGATCGTCAAGATATTTCTTAGGACAAGACTCGCTGGTTATGACAAGCAGCGGCCGGCCGTCGCATTCTGAATATGACCATGCAAGCGTGCCGCGCGTGTCCACCGCTATGGTGTAGCCTTCGGAGCGGGCCGCCACATTGACTGCCTTCGCCCCTATCGGAGTCTTATCGGCAGCGACAAAAGGCTCCGGATCAGCGTAATGCATCTGCATTGTGACACGCCCCATCAGTTGCGAAGGGCACCCAAGCTTGTCCAACGCCTCATAATATGAATCGCTCGGATCAATCTGTTCCGTCATCGCGCAGTCTATGCGCCCGTCAACGGATTCCATCATATGTGAGATAATGTATGGTTTCATTTTCCTGTTGTTTTGAATGACGGTGCAAAGTTAAGCCTTTCCGTCGGATTTCAGGTTACGCTTGTTACGGAATGGATTACCCGGATTACGGATTCTATAACTTAGCTGTGTCTTAATTTATACGATATGGTAATGACTTCATTGCCGAAAGGTCCGCCACGATGGATCGGCTCGCAATAAAGCAAACGGACGAGACATAGAAGCGCATAGTTGTCTTCCGGATGTTCCTGAATATGACGGAGCATCGTGTTGACGCAGATGTTACGAACTTTGAAATAGTATGCGTTGGGAATTACCGAATCATTAGAACAGCCGAACCACCCGAACTGAACTTCAGCCCTCCAATTTTCCCAGACCTCAAGGAGGTAGCGGGAATATATCCTTGACTCTATGAGAGCCCCGAGGGTGTCCACGCAATCTACCGGCTGTACGTGCGAAAGTTCTATCGCATACACGCACCTGGTGTCAAAATCCATCTGGTCTTCCAAACGTGCCTTTATCTCACCTACAGGATCATTGATCTGAACCGCCGCACTGTCTCGATAGACCCTCGCGTCACGGAAACGCTTTATGTCTGGGACAAACGCAGACTTGTCATAATAGGATTTCTCTTTTTTGACAGCCTGTCCTAACCGGACTGTGTCAACTGGCGCCGCTGAAGTGAAAGCGGCTGATTTATAAGCATTCGACAGTTCTTCAGACCGATTGTTCATATCCTCGTAATCTGGATTCTTGTACAACATATTCAAGAGTGCCGATGCCGCTTCCATAAGACGTTTATCTGGGAACACTTTCTGCAACACTTCGTAGGATGGCCTCATATCGGCCGTCAATATAGTCGAGCCTGAGGCTCCAACTGCCGTGGAATCCCCAAAGTAGTTATTATTGTCATAGCGCGCGCGGATTTCGTGAAGCGAACCACAGTAATATAGGAATGTAATCCTGTCGAACCATTCTTTAACAGAAATGGCAAAATCATCCTTCCGGATGTCATCATCCAGATCAAGGAATATCTCGTCGGCGAACTTGCTCTCAAGGACTTCCTCGTCAACGTTGGATCCGCCTTCATTCAGTGAATCTGCATAATGAAAACATATTTCATCGAGTTTGCCCAAATACTCACTTCCTGTAACAGTGGCTTTGCCGGAATATTTTTGAATGGTGCTGCCAGCCAAAACAGTTTTCTGACCATCATCCTCGACCCGTGAGCCGCCCTTCTTTCCTTGGCAGCCCACGGTCAGGATGGCGATTGCCAGCACGATGGCCGACACTTGAATAGTTTTGTTCATATAATGGTGTACCTTTCTTGTTTCCATACCATATACATTAATTTCAACGATGCAAAGTTCAGGAATATAATGCCGGTTTCAAAATCAGTTTTATGAAACAATGAGATTGATGTACAAAATCAGAACGGCATTCATTTCATACAATATTCTTTGATTTTCATACAAAATACGTGGCTTTTCCATCTGCTTTTTCTCTTACGCGTCAAGG
>CAVBMN010000137.1:0-4395 GCA_963596515.1 bacterium | reverse complement strand
TGTTTTCAAGAATATTCTTGAGCACGTAGCAGAAGTAGCCGTTGCAGGACATCATTATCGCCTCTTCCAACACGAGCGGAGATCTGTGCACGTGGCAGCCCAGTTTTCGGTTTCCGAAATGGTAACCTTGGCTGCAAGGATATGCCATCTCGGGGGTCAGGGTGCCTTCCTGAAGTCCGATGAGACCGTTCACGAGCTTGAACACCGACCCAGGAGGGTATGGTGCCTGCACGGCTCTGTTGAACATAGGCTTGTGCGGATCCTTGATGATCTCGTCATAGTGCTGTCCGATGTCCGCGAGCATACTCACATCGACTCCCGGACTGGAGACCAGAGTCAGAATCTCGCCGGTCTTCGGCTCGATCGCCACAAGGCTTCCGACCTTGTTCTTCATCAGTTCCTGTCCGTATTGCTGAAGATCAGCGTCGATTGTGGTATGGATGTCGTGTCCCGGGACTGCTTCCTTGTCCATCTCGCCGTCCTTATAGCGCTGCTCGATCTGGTTGTGGGAGTTGCGCAGGTAGATGTGGTAACCTTTCTCTCCTCTCAGTTCTTTTTCACGGGCCGCCTCAATGCCGGTCTTTCCGGCGTAGTCACCGGGGCGATATTCCCCTGAATGTTTCTCGATGTATTTAGCGTCCACTTCAGAAACGTAGCCGAGCAGGTTTCCACCGGCGTTGACCGGATAGTCGCGAATGCTTCTGGCCTGTCCCCTGAACCCCGGAAAGTTGTACTGGAGCTCGGCGAACCGCATATATGTCTCCGGCTTTATCTGCTTGAGCATCACCACACTCTGATAGCCGATGCGGCGGCGGTTCTTGGTATATTCAGCCATCTTGTTCCTGATGAAGTCAGGCTCCACGCCCAATGCCTCGGCAAGCATCAGTGTGTCGAAAGGCTGGACTTCCCTCGGGGTGACAAGTATGTCGTAAGTGACTTTGTTGCTGACTATGATCTTTCCGTTGCGGTCGTAGATGATGCCTCTGGTAGGGTAGATGATGTCATAGACCATCGAATTGTTCGATGCGTTGATCTTGTACTTCTCGTCGATGATCTGGATGTAGAACAATCTTCCGAGAAGGATGACCGCCACGACCAACAGGCCTATCAGCAGTGTTTTGCCTCTACCTTCTGTCTTCATAGGTCAGCAGGTTGAGGATGCACACTGAGGCCACATAACTGGTCAGGGTCGATAGTCCGACGCAGGTGGCGATGAACCAGAACGGCCTGGTGCCGGCACAATCGGCTGTGACGTAGATTGCCAGAAACAACAATGTCATAAGGGTGACCACGAACGACACCCTTGCGAAGCCATATTTCTTGATGGTGATGTTCTCTTTCTGCTCGAAAGGCTCGCTGCCGAAGAATATTCCTATGACAGGCCGCCTGAGCAGCGCGACCGGAACCAACGACAATGCGTTGATGCCGAGTGTGCCTTCGGCGAAGAAATCCACGGCGAGTCCCGTGGCGAAGGCTATCAGCATCGCGCCGATGGTGTCGGTCTTCGTCGGAATGCAAAGCACCATCGCCGGCAGGATTGTCACCATCACGTAAGGCGTGAAATGGAAATAGTTGCTCAGAAGCATCTGGGCGACTGTCAACAGGATGTATGTCAACGCGAAACTGTTTCTCATTTCTTCGGCTGTTCTTCTTGTTTCTCAACGGCTTCTATCTCCCTGGCGCGGGCGTTTTCCACGATCGTGACATATTTCAGAGCCTTGTGGTTCTGGAACAGGCGCACCTTGATCTCATTGGTAGCTCCGTTGATGATCTTCGATTCCCCGGCGACCCCTATAGGAATGTCAGGCGGGAATATTGATGAATATCCACTCGTATAGACCGTGTCTCCCGGCTCAAACTTGAACTGGAGCGGGATTTCCTTCAGAATGGCTCCATCGGAGCTTGTGCCGTCCCAGGCGAGCGGACCAACGGCTCCTGATTCCCCAAGCCGCGCGCTGATGAACAGCTCGGTGTTGAGGAATGAGATGGCATACGAATAGTGGGGGCTGACCGCATCCACTATTCCGATGACTCCGTTTGAGGTGATGACACCGGAGTTTCTTGTCACCCCGTCATCGCTGCCCTTGTCGATGATGATGTAGTTGTGCTGGGTGTTGGCGCTGGACTTGATGATGGTGGCGGGGATGTAGTTGAACCCGTTGTCCATCATTACCGGTCTGGATGCCGGATCGGCCTCTTTCGCCGCCAATTCATAAATCCTGACTATTCTCTGAAGGCTGTCGTTCTCCAATGCCAACCGGTCATTCTGGCCCTTGAGTGAGAAATAGTCGGAGATGGCCTGCGTGGTTCCCCACGTTTTTGCCATAAATCCGTGCGAGACCCTGGCTATCCAAAGCCTTTGAAGCCGGCTGTTGTGCGAAAGCATCAAGAGAGCCGCGACCTCCAACAGAATGAAGACCACGGCTATGAATAATCTCTGGATGATGGATCTCTCCTTCGGCATTACCTCATCAGGAATGAGTAGTTCGATGTTTTCTTGAGTGCGATGCAGGTGCCTCTAGCCACCGCGCGGAGCGGATCCTCGGCCACGTGGAACTGAATATTCACCTTTTCGGTGAACCTCTTGGCGAGACCGCGCAGAAGAGCGCCGCCGCCGGAAAGGAATATTCCGTTCTCCACGATATCTGAATATAGCTCCGGAGGTGTCTGTTCAAGGACGTGGAGGATGGAGGACTCCAATTTCGCTATGGATTTGTCAAGGCAGTGGGCGATCTCCTGATAGGTGATCGTGGCCTCGACAGGGTGGGCGGTCATAAGGTTAGGACCGTTTACAACGTATGGCTCAGGTTCCTCGTCAAGATCCGGGATGACGGCGCCGACAGCGATCTTGATCTTTTCGGCGGTTGTCTCACCGATCTTGATGTTGTGCTGCTGGCGCATATAGTACTGGATGTCACTGTTGAACACGTCGCCGGCTGTCGCGATGCTTTCCTGCACCACGATGCCACCCAATGAGATCACGGCGATCTCGGCGGTACCGCCACCTATGTCAACAACCATATTTCCCTTAGGGGCCTCCACATCGAGTCCGATACCGAGGGCTGCCGCCATCGGTTCGTAGATAAGGTACACATCACGTCCGCCGGCGTGCTCGCAGGAGTCGCGCACAGCCCTGATCTCGACCTGCGTGCTGCCGGACGGGATGCCGACAACGATCTTGAGGTTCGGGGAGAAGATCGATTTCTTCTTGCTGTTCACCTGCTTGATGAAGCTCTTGATCATCATCTCGGCGGCTTCGAAGTCGGCGATCACTCCGTTTCTCAACGGCCTGATGGTCCTGATGCCAGGGTTGGTGTGCTCGTGCATCAGCTTGGCCTGCTGGCCGAACGCTATGCACTTCTTGGTGGTGTTGTCTATCGCGACGATGCTCGGGGCGTCCAGCACAATCTCGTCATTGCTGAATATGACCGTGTTGGCCGTTCCGAGGTCCATTGCTATCTCTTTAGTCAGAAATGAAAATGCCATAACTGTTTTATAAACTTTTAACGTGTAATATACAATTTGTAAATATACGAAAAAAGTTATATTTGTAAGAATTATATGAGCAGAAAAAAAATATTAATCGTTATGGCGGCCGGAAGCGGGGTCCGAATGGGCGCGTCCGTGCCCAAGCAGTTCCTTGATCTGGGCGGTGTCCCGATTCTTCGCAGAACGATCGAAAAGTTCGTCAATGCCGTTCCGGACATCAAGGTCATCACCGTGCTTCCGAAGGATCATATTACTTTTTGGAAGGAATATTGTGTCTCGTCGGACTTCACCTGTCCTCAGACATTGGTTATGGGAGGGATCACACGCTTCCATTCAGTAAGGAATGCCTTGGAAAAGGTTCCGGAGGGGGCCATCGTCGCGATTCACGACGGGGTGAGGCCGCTTGTCTCCACGAAGATGATCCAGAATATGTTCACCAGGATGGAAGCCGGGGAGGCTCGTTCGCTGATCCCGGTGGTTCCGTCCGTGGACACGCTCAAGGTTCTGGACAAGGTTAAGGATGAGGAGGGAACGGTGTCCCTCGTGCCGGCTGATGGAGAGTCTGTGGACAGAAGCCGGATCTTCGGTGCGCAGACCCCACAGATGTTCCTGTCCGAGGACATAAAGGAGGCATATTCACAACCGTTTGACACCGCTTTCACGGATGATGCCTCCGTGGCGCTGAAAAAAAGAATACCTCTCTCGTTCTGTGAAGGAGAAAGGTATAATTTCAAGTTGACGTCTCCTGAGGATCTCGACCTCGCCAGACTGATTATTTCGTCTTTTTCCCGAAATCGTTAGGGTGGCCGCTACGTTTGTAGTCCTTGACCCAGACCTGTCGCTCGATCGCTTGGTCGAGTGAGATCATCGTCTCCGTTGACTGGATGTAAGGAATGTTCTGGATCG
>CAVBMN010000136.1:0-4405 GCA_963596515.1 bacterium | reverse complement strand
CATTGATGCCGCGACACCGGCAATGGCCAATCCTAAAATGATCTTTTTCATTGATAATGAATATTAAATGAACGTTGAAGTGTTATTTCACAATTAATATCTACAAAATTAGATAAAATATGGGAGGAAAACAACCGATAAATCTGTCTTGGCCGCATTGATTCCATTAATTCAAATGTCCAATACATTATCCGTTTCCGTTGTCTAAGTGAATTTTTTCCTTTGAAAGTGAAAACTTTTACGGAAAAATGCGTATTTTGGCCTTTGTATATAAAAACGAACTGTTATGAAAAAGAATCTGACAAGATTTGTCGGAAGCTTTATGCTTCTGATTGCCGCCGCTTGCGGCAAGACAGGCACTGATCCAGAGCCTGAACCAACTCCTACTCCAACCCCGGAACCTGAGCCTACACCAGTTGTCGCTGAAAATCTTAGCAAGGCCGGAACAGCGAACTGTTACGTCATCACAAAGGAGGGTGAATATTCCTTTGATGCGACGGTCAAGGGAAACGGAGCGACTACAGAAGGGCTTTCCACTCCGGAAAAATTATCGCCGGAGTCGGCCGGACTTGTGTGGGAAACGACGAAAGGAATGATAACTGAAGTCGCTTTCGCTGATGGCAAGATCACATTCAAGGCGGCGGCCCAGAACGGCAATGCGGTGATCGCCGCTAAGGCTGCGGACGGCACAATAGTCTGGAGCTGGCATATTTGGTTCCCGGAAGAAGAAATCACTACAGCTGAGACCAAGACTGGCTATGAGGTTATGAATATGAATCTGGGTGCTATGACCGCTGCTTTCTCAGCTACTCCAGACGTAAAGCCATACGGACTTCTGTACCAGTGGGGACGCAAAGACCCGTTCCCGGCGGCTCCAACCCTTACCGGTGACACTCAAACTGTCGGTGCCACGCTTTATGGCCCGGACGGTGCGGAAGTGAAAATTGTAAACTCGCCTTGGGGATCTGTGGCGGACAATACGATAGCTTACGCGATAGCGAATCCTACGGAATGCCTTTCCAACTATGCGCAGTACAATTCATCAAGGGATTGGCTCAACTCGGCGGACAGCACGGGCGCATTGTGGGGTAATCCGCAGGGCAATGTGAGAAACTCTGACAATGAATATGTCAACAAGGGAGCCAAATCTTTCTATGATCCGTGTCCGGTCGGTTACCGTGTCCCTCCTGCTGACGTGTTCCGAACGTTCACGGCATCTGGTGGATATTCCCAGGATCCATCGACATTCGATGTTGTGGATGTGAACGCCGATGGTGTCATTGATGTGCAGGACTATAACTATGGTTGGTACTTCAATATGAAGACCGGGAGTCAGTTTTTCCCTGCGGCCGCACGTTACGATGGCTCCTATGCTATGCTGATGGGATCAAAGAGCGGACTTTGGGGCTCGTATTGGGGGAATTGTCCGGCCAAGACATACGGCAGTGCGTCCGGTTTTGCGTTCTGTGTGCTGTCATTTATGAATGAAGCGGCGGGCGTGTCGGCTTCCGCCACAGCCTCCGCAGGCCGTGCCGATGCCTACTCAGTGCGCTGCATAAAGGAATAAGTCGTATTTTTGAATATAATAGGAGAGGGCGGTCAAAACAACCGCCCTCTTTTGTAATCTGTCAGTTCACAAGTCTATCTTTATACCTTTCGCATACGGATAAAGAGGAATTCACTTATTTCTGAATATTCAGGTTCGCTGGAATGAGCGCATTGCCTGATAACATCGCATATAGAGAGCCCTGATAGGTTTCTCCGATGGGAATACGATCAGGCCCGATGAGGATATGGTTACGCTCGATGGCTTCGATGCGATCTGAACGTACAATGAAGGATTTATGGACACGGACGAAGTCTTCTTTCGGTAATGTGTCTTCCAAAGTCTTCAGCCGCATCAATGACAGTACGGGAGTGGAACCATCGTTCAGATGAATCTTCACGTAGTCTTTGAGCCCCTCTATGTAGGTGATCTTGTCGAGGTCTATCTGTTGGAGACGGTACTCCGTCTTTACGAAAATGCTTTTGATTTTTCTTTGCTCGGTCACTTCGACAGGCTCAGTGACCGGGCCGGTCGGTCGCTGAGCCTGCCGAAGCGACTTGCCATCAACGAGTTCGAAATATTCCTTGGCCTTGATGGATGCGGAAAGAAAATCATCATAAGAAATCGGTTTCAGAAGATAGTCCAGCGCCCGCACACGGAACCCTTCCACCGCATATTCACTGAATGCCGTGGTGAATATGATTCTGGTCCTTTCCGGCAGCATCTTGGAGAGCTCCATTCCGCTCAGGTTCGGCATCTGGATGTCGCAGAACAGCAGATTCACCGGATTGGAATGAAGAAATGAATATGCCGCCGTGCCGCTAGTGAAACTTCCTTTGAGCGACAGGAATGGAGTCTTGGAAACGTACGATTCCAACAGCTTGACAGCCAACGGCTCATCATCAACGACTATGCAACTGATCGAGTTCATATTCCGGTCCTTATCCGAAGCAGACTTCGGTAAACGCTCTGCACTCTGCCATATTCAAAGGAATATGCTCCCGGGTAGAGCAGATCGAGTCTGCGCTTAAGATTCATTATTCCAATCCCTGAGCCGCTACGGTCGGTGTCATCTTTTGGGAAACAGCTGTTTTCAACGAGGCAGGTGACATATTCACCATCTTCCTTGAGCCCGATCCTTATGAATGATTCCTCCGTGTCGCTGATGCCGTGCTTGAAAGCGTTTTCAATGAGCGGGATGAAGAGGAGCGGAGCTATTTGTCTGTTTGACAGAGAACTTGGGAGAGATACTTCCAGTTTTACTCCCGAAGTCAGCCTTGCGCCCATCAGTTTGACATATTCATTGAGAAACTCACATTCCTTGGAAAGAGGCACCGTGTCCTTCTGGCTTTCGTATAGAACGTAGCGCAGCATTCCGCTGAGGTCGTGGACCGCCTCCTGTGCCTGTGCGGGGTCGATCTGGATCAGCGAGTAGATGTTGTTCAGTGTGTTGAAGAGGAAGTGCGGATTGACTTGGCTCTTGAGGTTCGTGAGCTCGGCTTCAATGTTGTTCTTCTCGATTTCCTTGCGCTGCGCCTCGTTGTTGTACCACTCGGTTGTCATTCTTACCGCCACGGCTATGCCCACTATCGCCATATAGATCACCGTGTTGCGGAAAGTGAAACTGATAGTGTCGAGTGTTGAATGATGCGGCGGGGCGACATCCGGCGATATAATGTACCTGAAAAAGAGATGGACAGCGATACTGACCATCGCTATCAAAAGCGCGTTCCATAAGATGAAGGCACCGAACCTTTTGTTGGAGAGAAATCGCTTTATCAGAAATAAGTAGTTGGTGTAGAACACAATGACAAACGAAATCGTCACCGGCAGGAAGCGGGAATAGTCCATTCCGCCGTGCAGTGCCCTTCCCGGTTGCGGCGAGAAAAAAGGCATCGCAAGGATCACCGTCCAGATCGCGATGTGTATCAGCCAACCACTGTTTCTTCGCATATTCATAAGATGTCAAACCGGCTCATCACACTGTGATCTTATCCAGTTCCGAGATCCATAGCTGTACCTGGGCGTCGGAAGGCATCCGCCAGTCACCGCGCGGCGAGAAGCTCACAAGGCTGATTTTCGGGCCGTCCGGCATACAGGACCTCTTGAACTGCTGGCTGAAGAACCTCCAGTAGAACTTCTTCAACCACTTCAAGATCGTGGCCTTGTCAAAAGTCACCTCCGGATGCTTAACCACATTCTTTCCGGCAAAATCAACTCCATTCTCGGCCTCCCCGAACGCCTTGCAGGCAAGATGGAAAATCTTCACAGGAGAGTAGCCGTACCTGATGAAGTTGTAGATGAAGAAATCGTGCAGCTCGTAAGGACCGATCAGGTCTTCGGTCTTCTGCTTGATCTGCCCCTTTGAGTCGGCCGGCGTAAGTTCCGGACTGATAGGAGTCTCGGCGATGTCGATGAGAATCTTGGCAGCAGACCTTCCACCATTGGTCGCCACGTCGGTGAAGACATTCTTCGCCGCCCATCTTACAAGGTACTTGATCAAGGTTTTTGGCACAGAAGCGTTGACGGCATACATCGACATATGGTCACCATTGTAGGTGCACCAGCCAAGAGCCAACTCCGAAAGGTCACCGGTTCCGATTACAATACCGTTCTCCTGATTGGCGATGTCCATCAGGATTTGTGTCCTCTCTCTCGCCTGGGCGTTCTCATAGGTGGAGTCCATCACCTTAGGATCGTGTCCGATGTCCTTGAAATGCTGCTCCACGGCGGCCACAACGGAAATCTCACGAGTGGTCACACCCAGAACCTCCATCAGATCAACGGCGTTGGACTTGGTGCGATGCGTCGTGCCAAGACCTGGCATTGTGATCCCGATGATGTTCTCCCTCGGGATGC
>CAVBMN010000135.1:0-4513 GCA_963596515.1 bacterium | reverse complement strand
GCGGCAGCGGCGACGGAGAGAAATTTGAATATATTCTTGATCATATTCATAGTCATTCTTTAATTATTGCGCTTGTTGCTCGATAAGCTCGCCGTAAGGGGTGACCTCTCCGAACTGGATGGAACCGACCGTCATGTCAGGCATCGACCAAGATGCGAAGGATGTGAGCACCACCCTCAGGTAGCGGACCTTGTCGTAAGCGTGAGGGTATTCCTCGTTGTCAAGTTCGAAGTCATTGCCCGCGTTGAAGGCCAGGATATCCTCCGGTGTCACAATGCCGACCTTCCCGTCAGGATTGTAGCCCGAAGGCTTGCGCTGGATGAATTTTCCAAGGCACACCCAAGAGTCATCAAATCCGTGCTCTCCGCTTCCAGCCACGCCGGAAGGGTCAAGACTGCCCCAGAACTCGAAGTTACGAGGGTGAGCGTCACCGAAAAGTTCCGGATAACCGATTCGCGGAAGAGTCTCGATTCGGCTGAGTTTGACCTCGCAACCGAGATCTATGGTGAACCAGCATGGGATAGGAACCTTGTCAACAGCCAGGAAATGATACTGCTCGGAAACTCCGGAACCGTCCCAAAGACCTTTCAGCGGATAAGTTGACCGCTCGTTCTCCATTGAGAACACGTTGTCGTCTTTCAAGTAAGCACCTTTGAAACCATCCTTAGGGACGGCGCTCTCCTTGGCCGGTTTCAGAACAGCGGTAAGAGTGTCAGACACGTTGCCCCAACGGTCGCGGATATAGACTCCAAAGATGGCCTCTTTAGGCTCGATGCCACGTCTGGTGAGGGTGATGTTATTGCTGGCGGTGAAGAGGGTCGTGACCTCCGTCCATTTGATTTCGTCAAGCGGCTTGCCGGCATTGGCCACATTCTCATCGCGAAGCAGACATACAGCGAGGTCTGATTTGCCTTCGTTGCCTGTGATCCTGACCTTGACACCACCGGTGGCGGCGATCAGCTTAGGGGTCACAGTGCGTATCGCCGGAGTCAGCGGATTGAATTTGACAGTAACCGGTGTTGACTTGTCCTCATTGACATTGAACGAGCAGACCTGAATCTCGTGCTCTTCAGTGTCAGCGAAACCTTCAACCGCAAGGCTGTCAACATAGCGTGAAATCTTCGAGTTGACCTCTACACCACCACGCTTGTAGGTCGCCACGACACCCTTTATGTTCTTGTCATCAGGGATTCTCACCCAGAGGACAGCACCGCCGACCGTCGGCCTGACCTTGGTTACCTCCACAGGCTGAGGAGCGGCAAGATTCCTGTCGAGCTGGTCGATCCTGCCGTGATTGTCCTCGGCGCAACCAAAAGCCAGCAGCAGGGCGGATATTGATATATATGTAAGTATTATCCTTTTCATTCGCATGATTATCTTAATGTTACCAACCAATGTTCTGCACAAGATTAGGATTGACCTCAATGTAACTTGTAGGAATCGGCCAGAAGTAGTCCTTCAAACCAAATTTCTGCTCATAGATGAACTTCTTGACATAGTAATCTTCCGGCTTGGAAGAAACTATATCAAAACCGTATATTCCTTTCTGATACTCGGCCGGCGCTTCCTTCCACCTGCGGAGATCCCAGAAACGCTGCCCCTCGAAGGCAAGCTCGTTCAGACGCTCGCGGTGGATGATGGCACGCATTCCGACCTTGGTCTTGTAGTAGCCAGGGCTGTTGCTGTAGGTGTCCCAAGCGGTCTTTACATCCGGAATCTTCGCGCGCTCGCGAATGGCGTTGATGTACTTGAACAGATCCTCGCTGTGCGCTCCGTTCGGTCCTTCGGCCTCATTGATGGCCTCGGCGTAAAGAAGATAGAGGTCGGACAGACGGATTATTGGCCAAGGATACCATGTCGTACTGGCAGGAGAGAATGAATTCTGTCCCGTCCATGTCGCCTGGATCGGAAAATGCTTCTTAGGGATGAATCCTGTCACAGGCCCCGTCTGATTACCCCTCTTTGAGTGAGCTCCGCCCATCCTGCAAGCCACATGAGGTATAGTCTCCGGTTTGACGTTGATATATGAACTCATCTGGCCAAGCCAATTGCCGCCATCGAAACCAAGAGAGGCATAGTAGCGGGGCTCGCGGTCGAAATTGAGTTTGATCGTGGTGTATCCTCTGCTGATATAATAAGCACTCTTGTCGTCGCCGTTTCTCAAATCCAAAGGATTGATGTTGGCCCACTCGGAATCATTCGCGATCGGAAGCCCGCGCATGGTATAGAACTGCTCGGCGATCTTGAGCGGAACTCCGACGAATATGTAGCCTCCAAGCATATCCGTATTGTTGTTGAGGATAGGCATGCAAAGTCTGTGGTACATATTCATTTTGGCAGGATCGGACTGGGTGTTGCCCCAGATGAGCTCGCTGTTCCATTTCTGGTTGAAGGCGTTGCGGAGGGTCAAAGTGGTCTTGAGGGAGTCCGTCATGTTGTAGGTGATGTCATCGCCCTTGTAAAGAGAGATATTCGCACCCTCGCAGACGGCTATGGCCTCCTTGCAGGCCTCCATTGCCGTTGTCCATCTGGCGAGCTTCTCATCGTCGGTCTTGTCAGGGAAGAGTTTTGTGGCGCCATCGGTGTCCACAAGAGCGGTCTCATCGGTGTTGCCGTTGAAAAGAGGGCTGGCGGCATAGACCGCCACCTTGGCCTTGAAGGCGGCGCAGATAGTCTGATTGATACGGCCGTACTCATCAACCGAAGGATTGACGAGCGGCAGGTCAGGCATCGCCTTGTCCAGTAGTTCGATGATGAAGTCGAAGCACTCATCGATGTTGTTGCGATGCACGCGTACCTCATCCACAGAAGCATCGATAGGAAGACTCTTGCGGATGATCGGAACAGGTCCCCACTTGCGGACAAGGTTGAAGTGGTAATAGGCTTTGAGGAATGTCACCTCGGCGATCCACTGTGCCTTTTCAATATCATCCATGTCAGGAACTTTCCCGATGTTGTCCACAAAGATGTCACAGCAGCGGATACCCTCGTACATGTCTGGCCAGTCATTGGCGAACACGCTGTTGGCGGTCATGTTGCCTCTGGCGATGTAGGACATCGTGAACGGTACACGGCCTGCTGTGTTGGTCGTGGTACGTCCGTAGAGATCCCAGTATTCGTCGCTTCCCAGCATGGCCGGATCGTACCCCATCAAACCATCTGAAGGCATGAAGGAGTAGCAGGTGGCCAGATAGCGGATTGCTGAAGAGCGAAGATTGAACGCTGTCTCAATTGACGGCAGACCGTCATCCGGAACCACATCAAGGAAACTGTTGCATCCAACTGTGCCGGACATAAGAGTCACAGCGGCGAACGCGGAAGCTATTGTCTTGTTGATATTCTTGCGCATATTCATAGTCAAAGATTATTTGAAAGTCACGTTCACACCGATGTTGAAGGTCCTCTGGATCGGGTAGTTGAAGCCCTCTCCCGCGAGCTCCGGATCCCAAAGCTTGAACTTGCTCCAGCACAAGAGGTTGTTGCCCTGGAAGTAAACGCGGAGGTTGTCGATGTGGATCTTGTTGGTAAGCTTCTGAGGGAGGGTGTAACCGAACTCCATCTGCTTGAGACGCAGGAAAGAGCCATCCCTCATCCACCATGTGCTGACCTGGGTGTTGTTGTGGTTCTCGTAGGCGCTGTAGCGCGGGTAAAGGGCGTAGATGTCGCGGTTGTCCTCGCTCCAGTGGCTGTCGGCGTAGGCCTGAAGCAACTGTCCGTTATTCACGAACGGAGCCGTTCCGTACCTGTTAGTGGAAGTGTTGTAGGCGCTTGTCGCGTCAATCCAGAAGGACTCGCGTCCAAGCCCCTGGAAGAACACCGAGAAGTCAAAGCCCTTATGTCCGAGGGACACGCCGAATCCGTAGATGATCTCAGGGGATGTCGGGTAGCCGATCGGGACCATGTCCGCGTTGGTGATCACGCCGTCACCGTTGACGTCGGTGTACTTGATGTCACCACCGCCGTACTGGCTACCAAAGGCAGCCTGTGACGGGCTGTTGGCGGCGTCCTCGTCATCGATGAAGAGACGCTCGGCGATGTAGCCCCACGTCTGCTTGATGGAGTAGCCGGCATGCTGACGGTACTTCTCAGGATATGTAGGTTCCTCGTAGATGTCGTACTTGCTCGTCGAGTAAGTGAAATTAGCCCTGGCAGATGCCCAAAGTCCGCTGGCCCAAGCCTGCTTGTAGTCGGCCTGGATGTCGATACCTTTGGCCCTGGCCTGTCCGATGTTGCCATAGACGG
This sequence comes from bacterium, assembly GCA_963596515.1. Lineage (GTDB taxonomy): Bacteria > Bacteroidota > Bacteroidia > Bacteroidales > UBA932 > Cryptobacteroides. The sequence goes on along the minus strand of CAVBMN010000135.1, from coordinate 271 downwards.
CGGCCTGAAGTCCCATCGTGTTCGGGATGTCGGCGCGCTGCATGAATATGTCGGAGCGGCGCTCTGTGAAATACTCGGCGATGATGTCGAGTTTCTTGAAAAGGCCAAGCTCAAGAGCGTAGTTCGTCTTGTAGGATTTCTCCCAGGTGATGGCCTCATTGGCGTAACGCACCACGCCGATACCGTTGTAACCCACGTTTCTGGTCTCACCGAAAGATGCTCCCAGACCGCTGTTGTTCATTGTCATCTCCGACAGGTAGTAGAACCTGTT
>CAVBMN010000134.1:0-4546 GCA_963596515.1 bacterium | reverse complement strand
GACTGGATATTCTTCACTCCTAAGACCCAGCCGTCCATTGCCTCCGGCAACGAGTTCGCCGGTGAGGTTCTGACAAAGGGAATCGCTTCAGCACAGGACTTCGTGGAGTTCGCCGCCGCTGTCAACACCGGTGCTTCTCTCGAAAAATGGCAGGATGCGGCGGGTGGAATCAATCTGCTCAACGACATCGATATGTCTTCTGTCACGGATTGGACTCCTATCGGTAACGCCACTTTCGCCGTTGTCAGCAACAAGTTGACCGTGACGGGGCCTATGTTCACAGGCAAGTTCAACGGCCAAGGCTACAAGATCCGTAACTTCAAGGCAGTCAGCAAGGTGTCCGAAACCGGAGGCACATTCGGACTGTTCGGTGTGATAGGTCCTGGAGCTGTAGTTGAGAACTTCATATTCGAGTCCAACTGCTCGCTAACCGTCCAGTCTCCTGCCAAGAGCACATCCCACGGCTTGATCGCGGGACTGCTCTACGATGGCACCGTGCGAGACATCCACAGTTACGCTCCGATGACATTCCAGAGCAAGACCGGCGTCAAGAACGCCGCACAGTTTATGGCTCTGATAGGCTACGTGTTCACGGAAAACTCCGAGGTGATCATCGACAGTGTGGACAACTTCGGAGAGATCATCGCAGAGAACGCCGACGGCAACGACCAAGGAGGAGCGACTGCCTTCCACATAGCCGGAATCGTGGGCTTCTCCACCGCCACGACGGACACACAGCATTTCGTCACGATTTCCGACTGCTCGAACGAGGGTAATATGACCTCCGCGACCTGCCGTACATCAGGCATCTGCGCGGCCGCCAACCGCAGGACCAAGCTGGTGAACTGCATCAACAAGGGCAACCAGCTGAACAGTTGCCCGGGTCCTGACAAGGGCCGAATCGCAAACATCGCCTGCAATGTGGCTAACGTGTCCTCGATGAGCGGCTGCGTCAACTACGGCGACATAATCTCGACCACAAGTGCCAGGACCGCCGGCATCGCCAACCTCACCAACAACTGCGAGTTCACCAACTGCGCCAACTACGGTAACGTTCAGTCAGACAACAAGTATCGTGGTCTGTTCTGGGCGTACAACAATGGCCTTGCATCGTGGAGCTCCAGCGTCGCCGGAGGTACGGTCGGAACCTACAACAACGGTAAGGGCGTGACCGATGAATATACCGACGCGGCCAAGGAGAACTACCTCGGCCTCCAGGGAGCCAATAAGACCACCCTGACCAACATCACCTATCTCATAGGTGTCAAGGATCCGGAGCCTCCTGTCGAGTCCAACGCCAAGCTGAAGATCCTCTTCATCGGCAACAGCTTCACGAAGGATGCTGTCGAGCATATTCCGGGACTCCTTGCAGCCGCCGGAATCAAGGACATCAAACTCTACCATATGTACTATGGCGGAAGGCGTGTCTTTGAATATAACGACGGCTACACATCCTCTGTGGATTACCATTGCTACAGGTGTGAGAACGGGGCGACATCCTGGACGGATGTCACCGGCCACAGTCTGCACGAGATCGTCTCCAGCGACAAATGGGACATCGTGACCATCCAGGAGCACACCGGACGCGCCGTGGCGTGGGACTGGACAGCCAGCCAGAAATCGGCCTTCCAAGGCCTTGTGGACAAGATCAAGGCAGACTGCCCGGACAAGACTCCGGACTTCTACTTCATAATGTCCCAGGCCTACCACGATATGAACAAGATCGCCACGGCGGACCGTGGACAGATCAACTTCACCACGACAGAGGATATGTACAAAGTCATCGTGGATATGACCAAGAAGCTGATGACCGACATTCCGTTCAAGGACGTGATCGCCACAGGCACCTGCCTGCAGAATCTCCGGACATCGGATCTGAACAACGAAATGTGTCTGACCCGTGACGGCTACCATATGGATTACGGTATCAGCCGCTACGCCGCCGCCTGTATGGTCTTCGAGAAGCTCATCTCACCGACCTTCGACAACATCAAGCTTGACAAGAACGCCTACAGGTACGGCAATTCCAGCACGACATCAGGTTCCTATTCAACACCTGTCACCGATGCCAACGCCCCTGTGGCCCTTCAGGCCGCACGTTACGCCTTGCAGACACCTTATCAGGTCACATCGATGAAATAGGTCGTGGCGGGTAACTACTTATCAATCAAGCATTAAAGCGATCACCTTCGGTTAGGATCAACTGAAGGTGATTGTTTTATTACCTGTTTATCAATCAGTTACGTGCCACGTCAACCTGCGCCTTTTCAGCATCCTTTGCTATGAATATCACTGGCATATTCCTAAATAAGGCTTTGTTTGCCTTTTGGGCTCTACCTTTCTGGAAAAGGAATAGGTTGAAGAAGGTATATTATCAGCATTTTATTAATTTTGCATAGCAAGACGTTGCCGAGGATTTGGCAAAGTCTTTTAACAATTTGAATATCAAAACAATAATATTTATGCGTAAGAAATTATTTATCGCGATCATCGCGGTTCTGGTCTCGGCGTTGGCTGTTCCGGCCGCCGGGCGTGATCTGAAAATCCTTTACTGGAACATCCAGAACGGAATGTGGTCAGACCAAGGCAACAACTACGACAATTTTGTGGAATTCGTGAAGTCCGAGGCTCCGGACATCTGTGTCTGGTGCGAGGCCGAATCCCGCTACAAGACAGACTCAGGAGAGAGAATCGAGAACTGCGAGGATGCCTATCTTCCGTGGAACTGGGACCTTCTCGCCAGACGCTACGGCCACAATTATGTGCTTGTAAGCGGCAAAAGGGACACTTTCCCGCAGGTTATCACCTCAAAGTACCCTATCAGCATCGTCAAGAGAGTGAATGGCAGCAGTGATGACATCATAGTCGTACACGGAGCGGCCGTAGCTCAGGTTGAAGTCGGAAAAAAGACCCTCAACATCGTCACAATCCATTCCTGGCCTTATAAATATTCCTACACGGCCGAGGACAAGAAGGCGAGCACCGCTCTGAAGGAAGGAGCCACGTACAGGGCGAAGGAGATGGAATATATCTGCCAGCAGACCATCGAGAGTGTTCCGGAGGCGGCTTCGCAGTACTGGATGATGCTTGGTGACTTCAACGCTAGATCACGTGTGGACAATTATGTTTACAAGATGGCCGAGGACGACAATGATTTCCTTGTGCACGACTACATCAGGAACAACACCCCGTACATTGACATCATTGAGAGACTTTATCCAAATGATTTTCAGCCGAGTACCTTGTCCGGAAAAAGAATCGACCTCGTTTATATGACCGAGCCTCTTTTCAAGAGAGTCCGTTCGGCCGAGATCATCCGCACCGGTTTCGCCGAATCCGTTCGTGACCCACGCAAGATCAAGGGCTTCTGCAAGCCTTCCGACCACTACCCTATCCGTGTGGTGTTGAAATTCTAATTCACGTGGCTCATAAACGACATTGCCTTGCAGCAGTTCTCTGCGCAGCCTGTCATTTGGTTCATAGGTAAGCGACAAGTTATCTTTAAGGTTATTAAACCAGCAAAGAGAACCTCTAACCTGAATTTTGCACGTTACCAAAATTCAGAACAGAGGTTCTCTTTGCTTATCAAGATTCCGTCACTTCTATGGTTACTGCCGAACCACGGTTGCTGAGCCTGTCGAAGCATCGAAGCGACAATGCTGTTACAATATATTCAACTAAAGCTTCCTGAGCAGGTTGTTCATATTGACTTCCTTGTCGATGATCGAGCGGAGCTCGGCGATCGGAACCCTTCTCTGCTCCATCGTGTCGCGCTCACGGATGGTGACGCAGTTGTCATTGAGCGAGTCGTGGTCAACAGTTACGCAGAACGGCGTGCCGATGGCATCCTGGCGACGGTAACGCTTGCCAATGGAATCCTTAGGATCGTACTGGCAGTTGAAATCGTACTTGAGATCGTTCATCACCTCCTGGGCCTTCTCAGGGAGACCGTCCTTGTTCAGCAGAGGCAGCACGGCGACCTTCACAGGCGCAAGCGGAGTCGGAATGCTAAGCACAACGCGGCTCTCACCTCCATCAAGCTGTTCGACCTTGTAGGAATGGCTGAGCACGGCGAGGAACATTCTGTCCACACCGATGGAAGTCTCCACGCAGTAAGGAACGTAGCTCTCATTGGTCTCAGGATCAAAGTATTGGATCTTCTTGCCCGACAGTCTCTGATGGTTTCCGAGGTCGAAGTCTGTACGAGAGTGGATTCCCTCAAGCTCCTTGAAACCGAACGGGAAGTTGAACTCGATGTCAGTGGCGGCGTTGGCGTAGTGGGCAAGCTTCTCGTGGTCGTGGAAGCGGTAGTTCTCTGCGCCCATTCCGAGGCTGACGTGCCACTTCATACGATTCTCCTTCCACTTCTTGAACCACTCCATCTCAGTGCCAGGGCGGCAGAAGAACTCCATCTCCATCTGCTCGAACTCCCTCATTCTGAATATGAACTGCCTTGCGACGATCTCGTTTCTGAAAGCCTTTCCGATCTGTGCGATTCCGAACGGAACCTTCATACGGCCGGTCTTCTGGACGTTGAGATATTCAA
>CAVBMN010000133.1:0-4551 GCA_963596515.1 bacterium | reverse complement strand
TTAATAGATTCATCAATTATCAACGGTAGAAATTTTATATTACCTCCTTCATCAATTACTGATTTAACTTTTACAATTTCTCTTCTCACCCAATTCTTACTCATTGACGACTGTGATATAGGCAAACAAAATACGCCAGAACTGCTTATTGCAATATCAATTTCTTGCTCAGTTCGTTCACCAGCTTCAAAGACATACTCATCAACAATTATTCCGTTTTTGCCAAGTTTCTCAACAACTTGATGCACGAGTTTCTTATCATCACTACTATGCGATATAAACACTTTAATAGGAAATGAATAATTTAACTGCTTCATATCGTTCCTATAATTCATTAAACTTATTATCTTTTCAGGAGCAGTATCTGGACATTCAAGCCCCAACTCTCATTCAAGTTGCTTATCAAGTTTCACGTACAAACTCCTACTAAATCAAACTTTTTATAAATATAGATAAAAAATTCATATACGGCAACCTTAATTATCCATTTAAATAACATAGTCTATAACTTTTGGAGAATTATATACTTGTTGACTAACATCCACCGTGTTGCATTCACGTTCGGGCGATAGTGAACAGCACACAAATTTTCGAAGATAATAAGCCTACTAATGCAGTGCTTTTAAGACCAGTAAAACATACTATTGTGTGGCTCGAAGGCTCCACATATCATTCCATAATATATTCGTTACTTTAGGTATGCAAATATGCTTACACTTAGAACATCGGCCCCATTACCATCAAGCAGATGCGCTTTTAGGCGTGCGTAGTTACCCACACGTAAAAGATCTGTATACCATCAGACTTTGTGAGCGGATAACGTACAGCGGAAGACCTTTCGCGTACCTAATGCAATAAATCACGCCATTGGCACAAGAAACTCGCTTCTGATGTAATACTCTAAAACATCAGACTATAATCGGGCAAGAGCGTGACCAGGTAATAGACAAGTTTCACCCTTCCGTATGCTTGATATCAGACGATTCCCTTATGACAGCAAGCATCTTACAAAACGCATTCAGCCACATCATATGTAGATATCCCAAGAAGCCATATCAGGCTGAAAAACTCAAAGCCGAGGGATCAAGATTTTCACGGCAATGGGCCTTGCAGGTGATTCCATCCAACTTTGTGCTGAAAGTGTTTCGTAAACGCAACGACATTGCCAAGGATTTGCCTTTCCAGATTCACGTAAACCTACCCTGAGGTAAAACTCAGCTATCTCATCTCGTTCAGATCCTGGTTGTGCTTTCGATTGCGAAAAGGTAGTTTGAGTACCAAAAGTAAACTTCAGTATTTATATACAAGCCGACTATTCTTTCACATTGCGTTGGTAACCATTGAAGTCCATACTATGATCTGTAACCGGTAGTTATCAGGCGGATGTCACTTCAGGGGTGCGGTGTTTTCCACATCAGGAGTGGCAACCCATTGTCCGTTGGTTATATGGGTTTTCAGATGTGATAGGCTTTGGTTTCTCCAACATTGGAACTTGATCGTATTTGCCGCCCATTCCCGTCAGTCATGACATCCAACACATAATGTCTCTGTCATAATGGAGACTCAAAGGTATGACTGACCATTGTGGTCCCACGCCAACATTCAAGTCAAGGCTAACGGCCAGTGTGGTTATCTATCAATGACCAGCAACATTCAGCGACCTATCCAAATATGGTTATCTTTTAGAAGGACCTGCGTGTTGTCATTTTGTAAAATAGCAGCATACGATCATTCTTATACACCATTGTAAGACACGATCGTATGCCGACTATGAATCCAGAAACCATAAGCGGCATATCCATATGTTTCTCGTCGTATTCAGGGTGCATTTATGTGCCGCCATATTCACAAAATGCGGGTGTAACCAATCGCATAAATTGTCAACGCAAATAATGTCACGGTAGCGAGATTGTGGACGATGAAAAAGGTATCGCGGCAATATGATTGTTCAGCGACAACTTGCATACCATATTAGCCAACTGCTATATAGTTACAAAAATTAAGGGAGTTATATATCCGTTGACTAACTTTGGACATATCTTGATAGCAATCAGGTAATTGCAAGTAACGGATTAATTATTGTAAAACAGGTTAATAATAACAACTTACAAAAGTTTGTAGTCAACACGTATATAGTTCCCAAAATTAATGCCTTTGTTCGCAACGGTGTTTATATTGTGAAGAATTTCAAAACAACTAATCATCAAATAAATGGCAAATTGCTTTTTGTTTAGTATCTTTGATGTGCCGAAAAGAAGCACAGTTTTATGGTTTCAGAACTTATCGGGAAATATATCTGGCTCATACAGACGCTCACCGCCGCCGGAGAGCGTGGATTGACGCTTCAGGAGATTGACGGGAAGTACTCAAGGCGTTACGGACAGGCATATTCAAGAAGGACTTTCAACAACCATAGGTTGGCGGTGGAGGAGATTTTCGGGGTTGACATCGAATGCGACAGAAAGACTAACCGCTACCATATTCCTTTCAGCGAGGATGTCCTTGACAACGACGAGAGCATCGGCTGGCTTGTCAACACATTCACGGTCAACAGTCTGCTCTCGCTGGGAAAGGAACGTCTCTCGGGCAGGGTGAGCGTGGAGGAGATCCCTTCCGGCCAGAAGTATCTCACGGCGATAATGCAGGCGATGGAGGACGGGAAAGAACTGGAGATCGTCTATGGAAAATATAATTCCGACTCATCAGAAAGCCTTCACGTACAGCCGTTTGCCGTAAAAGAACACGAAAAGAGGTGGTATCTGGTGGCTTTCTGCCACGAGAGAGCCGGGGCGGGAAGCGGGAATGATGACATCTACGCTTGGAGGGTCTATGGCCTCGACAGGATCACCTTTCTTCAAGTGACGGAAGTGTCCTTCAAGATGCCTAAGGACTTCGATGTGGATGGAATATTCAGTCAGAGTTATGGAATATATTTCCCGAAAGAGGGACAGAAGCCGGTCACGATCCGCTTCAAGGTGACGGACGAGGAGGCCCGGTACCTTCGTGACCTGCCGATTCATCGGTCACAGGTGGAGGAAGGCCCGGCGAAAGGAGGAGGAAAGATATTCAGAATCCGTGTCATCCCGAACAGGAATCTGACAATGGAGTTCTGCCGGCACGCCGGAAGATTGGAAGTCCTTGAACCGGAGGCGGTAAGGTTGGAAGTGAAGACGGAACTTGAGAAAGCGTACAAACAATACTTATAATATTTATGATTAACAAAGGAAAGGCCGCCCTCGTGGCGGCGGCACTGATTACAATGATGAGTTGCGCACAGAAAAACGAGACGCAGACGGACAGCGGGTACATCGGCCCGTCCGACATCAAGGTCGAGGACGGAAGGATGACTCCTGAGGAGCTTCTGTCACTTGGTCGTCTGTCGGATCCACAGCTGTCCCCTGACGGACATTGGATCCTTTACGGAGTCAGCTACACCTCGATCGAGGAGAACCGTTCATGCAGGAATCTGTTTCTTGCCGAGGTGACAAAAAACGAGAACGGAGGGGTCTTCTTCGGGGACAAGGTTCAACTGACAGCCGATGGCAAGAGCGTCAGCAACGCACGCTGGAGTCTGGACGGGAAGTCCATCTACTACCTCCAGGGTGGCCAGCTTTACAATGCGGCGGTCAACATCGCTGACGGGAAAGCTTCTCTCTCGGCAAGAAAGCAGATCAGCAAGGTTGAAGCCGGAATCGGAGAGTTCACCCTCAGCCCAGACCAGTCGCAGGTTCTCTACACCAGCACGATTCCAGGAACGGTGAAAACCCCTAAGGACTTCGATGAGAAGCTGGACAAGGCTCAGGCCTACGTCACGGAAGACCTTATGTACCGCCATTGGGACCACTGGACGACAGAAAGGCCGCAGACCTACGTGGCTCCGCTCGGTGGTGAGATCACAGAGGAAAATTCAATGAATATACTTGCGGAGGGGGCCGGCAAGTACGAGCTGCCTCTGGAGCCGCTAAGCGGCATCGAGCAGCTTTGTTGGAGCCCGGACGGACGCTATGTAGCATATTCCTGCAAAAAAGTTGAGACTGGTCGGGAATATGCTTTCTCGACGGACACGGAAATCTATATCTACAGTGTTCTGACCGGAGAGACCATCCAGATCCCTATGGCTGGAGGTTACGACACCGATCCGGTCTGGAGCCCGGACGGAAAACACATCGCCTGGCTCAGTATGGAGCGTAACGGCTATGAGGCCGACAAGGTCCGTCTTATGGTGGCCGACCTCGTTGACGCGGAGGCTTCCGCTGACGGACAGTCCGCTGTTCCTCAGATAAATGGAATCCGCAATCTTACCGCTGATTTCATCTACAACGCCAGTGGCCCTGTATGGGCGGCTGACTCCAAGAGCATCTACTTCAACTCCCTGATCGAAGGCCTTCAGGCAATCTGCAACGTAAAGGTGGCCGACGCGGAGATCAAGAGAATCACACCTGACGATGCCTGGTACGATTTCAACTCTCCGTTCGCCATCGTTGACAGCACCCTGCTCGCAAGCTACTGCTCGATGGAATTCCCTACCGAACTTGTGGCCGTCAACGAGAC
>CAVBMN010000132.1:0-4585 GCA_963596515.1 bacterium | reverse complement strand
ACGACAACGGCCACGCTTCGGACCACACGTTCGACCATAAGGTTCAGGCCTACTATTCGTTGAGGTGCACACCGCAGATCCTCGGGCCTGTCTATGAGACGTTTGCCAATGCCCGCAGGGTGTTGGAGGAGGAACTTAACTCCGCATGTGACAACCCGATTGTGGATCATGTGGCGAAGAATGTATTCCATGGCGGCAACTTCCACGGAGACTACATCTCACTGGAGGAGGACAAGGTGAAGATCGCCACGGTCAGAATGGCTATGGCGGCCGAGCGTCAGCTCAACTACCTGTTCCACGACCGCATCAACGGCATCCTTCCTCCGTTCCTGAATATGGGAACGCTCGGACTGAACTACGGAATGCAGGCCTGTCAGTTCACTGCCACCTCGACGACAGCCGAGTGCCAGACGCTGGCTATGCCTAACTACGTGCATAGCATTCCGAACAACAATGACAATCAGGACATTGTGAGTATGGGGACCAATACGGCGTTGCTGACCAAGCGTGTCATCGACAACACCTATCAGGTCTTTGCGATCCATTTCATCGCTTTGGCTCAGGCTGTTGACTGCCTCGGAATCGCCGGCAGACTTGCCCCGACCTCCAGGAAGGTCTATGACGATGTCCGTGCCATCATACCTAAGTTCGTGGAGGACAATCCATTCTACGAACAGATAGCGGCTGTAGAGAAATATCTGAGAGACAACCCGTTAAATCTTCAATAGATGGAACTGTTTCCAGAACTCGAAAAGAGATACACAAAAGACCAGTACACGGCCCGCGAGGCTCAGCGTATGGCCGAGTTCATCGCGTTCGGCCCGATTGTATTCCAGGCTTCACGCCTGTTGGTGAAATACGGAATCCTAGGACTTCTTCGCGATCGTCGTGATGGATTGACACAGAAAGAGATAGTTGAGGCGACGGGCCTTTCTGAATATACCGTCAAATGTCTTTTGGAGGCTGGACTGAGCATCGGAACCGTCCTGGTTGACGTTGACACGGATCGGTTCACGATTTCAAAGATCGGTTGGTTTCTGTTGATTGACGAGGCCACGAAGGTCAATATGGACTTCAACAACGACGTCAACTACGAAGGCTTTTTCCATCTGGACGAGTCCTTCAGGGAGCGTCGTCCGGCCGGTCTGAAGTGCCTTGGAGACTGGGACACGATCTATGAGGGGCTTTCAACCCTTCCGGAGCCGGCTCGGACAAGTTGGTTTGCCTTCGATCATTTCTATTCCAACAACTCTTTCGAGGAGGCGTTGAAGATTATCTTTGACAGACCTGTCAGGAATCTGCTGGATGTTGGCGGCAACACTGGGAAATGGGCACTCCAGTGCGTCGGTCACGATCCCGATGTTGAGGTCACGATTCTGGATCTGCCTCAACAGATCGGACTTATGCGGCAAGAGACGGCCGGAAAGCCGGGCGCGGAAAGGATCCACGGCTGCGGTGGCAATCTGCTTGATCCTGCGACCAAGTTCCCGAGGGACAAGGAATATGATGTCATCTGGATGAGCCAGTTTTTGGATTGTTTCTCGGAGGATGAGATCCTTAGCATCCTCACAAGGGCGGCTGAGATTCTCCGTCCTGGAGCCAGACTCTGCATAATGGAACTCCTGTGGAACAGGCAACGCTTCGAACCGGCGGCTTTCTGTTTGACAATGACCAGTTTGTACTTCACTACTATGGCTAACGGCAACAGCAAGATGTACTATTCCGAGGATTTGACCAGATTGGTCGGGAAGGCCGGGATGAAGGTTGAGACCATCATTGACGGCATCGGTCAGGGACATAATATTTTGATCTGCGTAAAAGAATAAAGAACATTATAATGAGCAAAGAAGAAATTATCACAAAGGTCAACGGCTTTCTCGTTGACGAGTTCGAGATCGATGCGGCTCTTCTGAATGAGAATGCAGCCCTTAAGAAGGACCTTGGCATTGACAGCCTTGATATCGTTGACATCATCGTTCTGATTGACAAGGAATTCGGTGTGAAAGTCAAGACCGAGGAACTCGGCAGGCTCACCACTCTGGGCAGCCTTTACGATTTCATCGAGGAGAAAATCGCATAGCGGGCCTCGCACCGTTCTGATGAGCGTAAACAAAGGGATTGTCAGGTTAAGGAATATGCCGGAGAACGTAGAAAGGCAGTGGCAGGGCACGACTGACGGGACCTCGTGGATGCACAGGTCTCTGATCGGGATGATGAAGGTCATTCCGCTGTGGTTCTTTTACCTGCTGATGAGCCTTGCTATTCCGTTCTATGTGATATTCAATCATAAAGGGTACATTTCGAATTACCATTATTTCCGCCGTAGGCACGGTTTCGGACCGCTGAAATCTTTCCTTCATATTTTTGCCTGCCATTGGATGTTCGGAGCTGTCATTATGGACAGGTTCGCATCATATTCGGGAAAGAAATTCAAGGTGGAAGTTCCGCAGATGCCGATGTATGAGGCACTTTGCTCAGGAAAGAGCGGCTTTTTGCAGTTGAGCTCGCACATAGGCAACGATGAACTGGCCGGCTATGAGCTGAGGCCTCCCAAGAAGATGAACGCGTTGGTGTTCAGCGGGGAAGGCGAGGCTCTGACCGAGAACAGGACAAGAGTTCTCGGTCAAAATAATGTACAGTTGGTGAACATTTCCGAGGATATGTCCCATCTTGTGATTCTGAACAATGCTTTGTCGGACGGCGAGATCGTGAATATTCACGGAGACCGGGTTTTCGGGTCGAACCGCACTATCCGCTGTAAGATTATGAACGGGGAGGCTGACCTTCCATTGGGACCGTTCCTGCTGGCATCCATGAGAGGTGTCCCGGCGGTCTCGGTCTTTGTGATGAAGACCGGGCTGAGAAAGTATCGTGTGCATCTGTTCCGCCCGGACGAAGGTCTGGAAGGCTTGGAGGTGAGGGAAAAGGCCGAGACGATGGCGAGAGCATACGCCGGTAATATCACGGAGATTCTGAGACTCTACCCAGACCAATGGTTCAATTTTTACGAGTTCTGGAATGACTGAGGAAGAACTGAAAACTTTTGACTTCACGTCTGTGAATATCGTGGATCTTCTGCCTCAGCGGAAGCCTTTCGTTATGATTTCCGGTCTGTTGTCGTGCTCTTACGAGAGGACGGTAACCCGGCTTTTGATTCAAGATGACAATGTTTTCGTGGAGGACGGGAAACTTGTGCCTGAAGGTCTTGTGGAGAACATTGCCCAGACCTGCGCCGCAAGGATTGGCTTCATCAACAAGTACATACTTCATAAACCGGTCAGCGTGGGCTATGTCTGCGCCCTCAAGAATTTCAAGGTTTTGGAGATTCCGACTGTCGGAAAAACCATCGAGACGGAAATCAACCTTAAAGGTGAGTTCGGAACAATGCTGATGGTTGATGCGACTGTAAAATCAGATGGGAATATGATAGCGGAAGGCTTGATGGTCATCGCTTTGGACGAAAGCAAGCCGGTAGAGAACCGTAAGGCCGTGGTCAAGGTTTCTGACAACATAATCTCCCCGTTGGGGACGACCACGGAGGAAAATTATGCTGCCGTGAAGGCCGGAAAGTCAGCTCTTAGGCTCTACGAATCCTCAAAAGACCTCCCGGAACCGTTCTTCGCCTCTTTGATTGACGAAACTGCATTGGCAGAAGAATATGCTCGGATAGACACGTCCGCAAGGATTGGCGAATATTCGGGTCTGGATGGCCTCACACATTTTGAGAAACGGATAATTCTGTCTGTGTCAAAAGCTTTGAAAGGCACTGGAATAGATCCGTCTTCCGATGATGTGCTGTTCGTGGTGTCTTCCACGAAAGGTAATGTGGAACTTTTGGACAGTGAGGCCGAACCTTGTGGCGGAGACCCTGCCGAAAGGGAAAGGCTCGGAAACTCCGCTGAGAGGATAGCCGGATTCTTCGGGAACAAAAACACTCCGATTGTGGTGTCAAACGCTTGTATCTCCGGACTTTGCGCCCAGATTACGGCGATGAGGGAACTCCATGCAGGGAAATTCGGCACGGTGATCGTGACCGGCACCGATGTCCAGTCCCGTTTCATAATTTCCGGTTTCCAGTCGTTCAAGGCGTTGTCCCAGGAGGCTTGCAGGCCGTTCGACGCGCAGAGGAAAGGCCTGAACCTCGGAGAGGCGGCAGCCACGATCATATTCCAGTACAAGACACCAGAATCTGAGGATTGGGTTTTGGTTCGAGGAGCGATCCGCAACGACGCTAACCACATTTCAGGCCCGTCCAGAACCGGAGAGGGAAGTTTCAGGGCGATAAAGGCCGCGCTTGGAGACATCAAGCCGGAGGAACTGGCCCTTGTGTCGGTACACGGCACATCGACCGCCTACAATGACGAGATGGAATCCATCGCTTTGACCAGAGCCGGATTGCAGAACGTGCCTGTGAACAGTCTGAAAGGCTATTTCGGCCACACTATGGGTGCGGCGGGAATCCTTGAGACCATACTTTCGATGGCTTCTGTCGATGACGGTACGGTACTTGGCACTCGTGGATATTCACAATGCGGGGTTTCTTGTCCGCTGGACATATCGCCGGAAGCGAGGAAGACATCGAAGC
>CAVBMN010000131.1:0-4748 GCA_963596515.1 bacterium | reverse complement strand
CGCAAGCTTCTTTTAAAGTCGAATGGGCCTCGACAGGCTCACATTGTGTCATCGGCGGCGGTCCTTCATTGGAGTACCAGAAGAAAGCCTTCAACCATTCCGTATGGAGAGGGGAGAAGGCATTCGCTCAGGCTGTTGTCTCATCGGATGCCGAACTTAAAGATGTTACAATGTCCGTGTCCGATTTGAGCAGCGGGAAATCAGTGATAAAGTCTGGGAATATTTCCCTTCAGTTCGTGGATTTCGTCACTTCTGATCTGCTTGACACGACCAAATATGGCCAATGCGGTCAGAGGCTGGACAAATCCGAATGGGGCGAAGTGCTTGTCGCTGACATTCTTGATCTCAAGGAATCAATGAATATCCCGGCGGGAAGGAAGCAGCCTGTCTGGATAACAGTCAACGTGCCTTCAGATGCGAAACCGGGAAAGTACAGAGGAAAACTGACGGTGTCCTCAAGCAATGCCAAATCCCGAAGTATTCCGGTGGAACTGGTTGTCTTGGATCATATTCTGCCTCCGGCTCACGATTGGGCGTTCCATCTGGATCTCTGGCAAAATCCATATTCAGTGGCCCGTATTGAGAACGTGCCGCTTTGGAGCGAGGCTCATTTCGAGGCGATGCGCCCTGTGATGAAAATGCTGGCTGACGCAGGACAGAAATCCGTTACGGCCACCATTATGAACCGTCCGTGGAATGGCCAGACCGAGGATGCCTTCGGCTCAATGGTCACCAAGATCCGCCGCGTTGACGGCATCTGGCTCTACGACTACACTGTCTTCGACCGTTGGGTAGAGTTTATGTTCTCCCTCGGCATAGACCGGCAAATCAACTGTTACTCAATGATCCCGTGGGCGTTGGAGTTTGACTATTACGATCAGGCGACCTCCTCGAATGCGACAATCCAAGCCACTCCCGGCAGTCCGGAGTACAATGAATATTGGGGCTCTTTCATCGCCGACTTTGCCCGTCATCTGAAGTCGAAAGGCTGGTTCGAGAAGACAATGATCGCGATGGACGAGCGTCCGTTGGAGTCGATGCAGGCGGTCTTGTCACTTATCCGCAAGGTCGAGCCGGATTTCAAAATCTCTCTTGCCGGAAGCTATCACGAGCCGGTGATTTACGATATTGCCGATTTTAGCGAGACATTCTCGGGCAAGAAGGAATTTCCGGAATCTGTCAAGGCCAAAAGAAAGGAACTTGGTTTGACGACGACCTTCTACACTTGTTGTGCCGAGGCTCATCCGAATCTATTCGTGATCTCTGACCCTGCCGAGGCTACGTGGCTTGGTTGGTTCGCTCAGGCCGAGAACTACGACGGCTATCTCCGTTGGGCATACAACAGTTGGACAGCTGATCCGCTCACGGATGCCCGTTTCCGCACCTGGCCTGCCGGTGACTGTTTCGTTGTCTATCCAGGTGGCCGCGCCAGCCTCCATTTCGCCAAACTCACCGAGGGCATCCAGGACTTCGAGAAGGTTCGCATCCTCCGTGCCCAATGGCAGAAAGATGGCAATGAGGCTAAACTCTCGCAACTCTCAGAAGTTTTGAAAGGCTTTACGATGGAAAAGATCCTTGAGGAAGGCCCGACCAAAGCCCTAACTGCCGCAAAGTCCTTCCTCGATAAGCAGTAATTTTTGAATAATAAATGACTTTGTCCGGAGAGAGACCTTCCCTCCGGACAAAATTGTGTTTTGATGCGTTTCTTCCGGTAAAAGCTGATATCACCGGATAATATTTATACAATCATTCGGAAAAGATACCCTGATATTAGCTGATAGGGCATAGTTTTGGGGAAGCCTGTCTAACCATCCCGCAGTCCCAAGTTGCTCAGATGTTGGTGAATGCGATTGCCTGACCGGAAGGGGAGTCTTGGATGAGGCTGTTGTCGGTGACGACTTGCTGACCATTGAGGAAAACTCTGTCAATCACGCCTTTAAGTGTCCTTCCCTCGTATGGGGACCAGCCGCATTTGTAGGCGATGTCTTTTACTGAATATTTCGACCCTTGACCATCCGCGCCCAAATCCGCGTGTTTCTGGACTGAATATTCGCGATTAGGGTCAATGATGACAAGGTCTGCATAGTTGCCGATTTTCAAACTGCCTCTGTCCTTGATTCCGAGAATCTCAGCCGGTTTCTCCGAGAATGATGAGGTGATTCGTGACAGGGTGAGCAAGGCATCATTCTCAGCATTCTTCCCTTCATTGAATATGTCCGCCACAGCCAGCACGACGGACAATGACTGCTGTACGGAGGGTAGGCCGGACGGGCAGGTCAAGTACGGCTTGTTTTTTTCTGACAGCAGATGCGGAGCGTGATCCGAACCTATCGTGTCGATGATGCCCTCGGCCAAGCCTTTTCTCAAGGCCTCGCGGTCGGCTGCCGTTTTGATGGCCGGATTGCACTTCACCTTACCTTTCAATGCCTCGTAATCCTCGTCACAGAACCAAAGATAATTCGCTGAGGTCTCGGCTGTTATATTCGGATTATGAATCTTCGCCACACGGATCATCTCTACCTCTTCGGCTGTGGAAACGTGCAGTACGTGAAGTCTGGTGCCATATTCAATTGCCATAGCAAGGGCTTTTGCGGTGGATCGGATGCAGGCCTTACGGCTGCGGATCAGAGGGTGCTTGCTGAAAGGGACATCTTCTCCGAACTTCTCCTTGGCGGCCTCCAGATTAGCCTTGATGATGCCCTCGTCCTCGCTGTGGATCAAAACCGGTTTACCTTTGATCCTGAACAAGTCTGAAAGGGTCTCGTTATTATCCACAAGCATATTCCCAGTGGAGGAACCCATAAAGACCTTGATGCCACCGAACTCTCTGCCGTGGCCTTCGGTGAGATATTCACGGATCATCGCCGCGTTGCCGTTGGTGGCTCCGATGTGGAATCCGTAATTGGCCCAGGAACGCCCGCTGGCGCGGTTTAACTTGTTATGAAGCGCATCAAAATCGGTCGTTGGTGGCACCGTGTTCGGCATATCTATGAATGAGGTGACTCCGCCAAGCAGGGCGGCTTTGGATTCGCTTTCGATGTCGGCCTTCCATTCCATCCCGGGTTCCCTGAAATGCACGTGCGCATCTATCCCGCCGGCCATCAATACCTTGCCTTCCAAGTCAATAACCTCCGAGTCAGGGAAGGACCGCAAAGCTTCGGAATCATCGGTGTCAGACTCATCACGGTACCATATTCCCGCTATGCGCTCGCCATCAATGGCAAGGGCTCCCTTTTTTGCGGAAGCCCCTGTCACTATTGTCACATTGGTAAGTAATACTCTTGCCATATATTATCCTTTGCGATGAAATTTTCTGAACTTCAATTTGATGACACCCCAGAACGCCTCTCCGAAAATGCCGCCGCTCATCTTGGATGTTCCAAGCTTGCGGTTAACGAATATGATCGGAACCTCGACCAGCTTGAATCCCAACTTCCAGGCCGTGTACTTCATCTCAATCTGGAATCCGTAGCCTTTCATCCTCACATCGTCCAGATCGATGGTCTCCAACGCCTTGCGACTGTAACACTTGAATCCGGCCGTGCAGTCGTGGATTTTCATTCCGAGGACTGTCTTGACATAGATCGAAGCGCAGTAGGACATCAGAATCCTGCCGATCGGCCAGTTCACGACACTGATCCCGTCACAGTAACGTGATCCGATAGCCACTCCGCCGCACTCGGCGCAGGCCTTGTAGAGCCTTGGCAGATCATCAGGGTTGTGTGAGAAGTCGGCGTCCATCTCGAAAATGTAGTCGTAACCCTGTTCCAAAGCCCATTTGAATCCGGTCAGATAAGCGGTTCCAAGTCCGAGTTTGCCGGACCGTTCAATCATAAATAGCCGGTTGCTGAACTCGGTCTGAAGGCCTTTGACAATGCCTGCGGTTCCGTCAGGGGAGCCGTCATCAATGATGAGCACGTTGTAGTCTCCTTCAAGGGAGAAGACCTTTTTGATTATCGCTTCGATGTTTTCCTTCTCGTTGTAAGTCGGAATAATGACGACTTTCCTGTCCATTTGTATATTCATTTATTTTGTTTTCATCATTTCCTTGACCGCCGCCTCAAGTTGCTTGTCCTCGCCCCTGAGGACGGAGGCCGGGTCATTGTCAACCTTGATGTCCGGCTCGATTTGCAGGTTCTCAAGGTATCTGCCTTCCTTAAGGCCGAACGAGCCGACCTGTGGTATTCCAAATACCATTCCATTTATCTGGGTTTCCCACCAAACGGCGGTCATTGTGCCCGGAACCGGCATACCGATCAGCTTGCCGACTCCAAGAGTCCTATAGGTGTACGGGAATCCGCAGGCATCGGAATAGTTGTCCTCGCACATAAGCACGCAGGAAGGCTTCCTCCATTTGTTGTACGGCTCGCTGCCGATGTACTGGCCCCTCGGCGTGAAGCGGATATATTCCTTGCCGCTGAGGAAGGTGGCGAGGTCGTCGTGCAGCCAGCCGCCGCCGTTGTGCCTCGTGTCAACTACCGCCGCGTCAGCCGCCCTGTATTTGCCAAGGAGCTTTGAATATACCGTCCTGAAGCTTGGGGAGTCCATTCCCTGTACGTGCGTGTAGCCCACGGTTCCGCCCGACAGCCTGTCGGTCATCTCCTCTCTCTGCTTCACCCACCTGCGGTACATGAGGGATGTTTCCGAATATCCCGGCTCGACGAACAGCTCCACATCCTTCTTGCCTTTCTTCACGACGACGGCCACTTTCTTGCCGGCCTTGTTCCTCAGAAGGCTGAACCAGCTCT
>CAVBMN010000130.1:0-4784 GCA_963596515.1 bacterium | reverse complement strand
TCGTACATATTCACGGCGTCATTCGGGTCGTCGCACACTTCAATGCTGTAGGATGTCGCGCCGGCGGCGACGGTCTGTCCTGCGTTCCAACGGAATGCAAGCGCGTCGGCTGTGCTGTTCTCCGCATCGTAACGGAAGTCACCAGGCACCGGTCTTGACTGGTCCTCGCCTGCAGGTATCTCTTCCTGACACGCTGTGAGGAGAAGGGCTGCCCCGGCGAGAGCGCCGACTATAAAATTAAAGGATTTCATACTAAATTAATAATTCATCTGATTCGTTAAACGTATATCAAACTTTAGTGTTACATCAGATATATTCTTGTCGGATGTAAGATAAGAGAAATAAATAAAAGTAACAGAGATTATTAGAATACTCCCCATTACGCACCAGAAATATTTCACGAATCCAGATACTGACTCCAGATGCAAATCCAAGCGCAAATTTACCAAATACGTTTTAAATCTGCAACTTTTTTATGATCGAATGGATAATCGAATGGATAAACTGATACTTTAGTGAAGAATATGATATGGTATGGCGATGAGTATGAGTAAAAAAGAAATTTTTGCGTCGGAAGATAATCGGATAGTGAAAAATATTCTTACCTTTGTGTTGGTTTAGGGCAGTTGGAAGCGCTCGTCAAATCATTTTGGGGAACGATGGCCGCTGACCTATTTTTATTAAAGTATCAGTTTGACAAAATTAATAACATATATGACACCTTAATTGATCAGAATCCCTGCATCAGTTTTCCATAGAGATTGTCCAGAAAGATGATTCAATGCAAATCCACGACAAGCAACATTCAATCAATCTTTTGAGAGAAGTAAACTATTGGGAATCATTATGGAACTTTACAAGAAAATACTGTTTGTTGTCATCTTCATCCAGATGGCACTGCTCAGCGCTTTCAATGTGGCCGCCCAGACGGTCACGGTGTCTGGAGTGGTCAAGGATGTGGTGACCAACGAACCGCTTATCGCGGCTACAGTGATGGTCAAAGGGACCACCAATGGAGTCTCGACTGATATTGATGGAAAATATTCCATCCAGGCAAAGCCTGAGGATATCCTTGTCTGCCAGATCATCGGCTACAAGGATCAGGAGATGACAGTCGGCCAGAGAGCGAAGATCGACTTCCTGCTTGAGGAAGACAACCAGATGCTTGAGGCGACGGTCGTCGTGGGTTATGGTACTTTGAAGAAGACGCAGCTCGTGGGCTCCGTTGAGAACCTTGACGGTGAGACCATCGGAGACCGTCCTAACGCGAACGTGACCCGTTCCCTTCAGGGACAGATCGCCGGTCTCAACATTGTCCAGACCGACGGTAAGGCCACTCACTCGGGTAGCATCTACATCCGAGGCAACGGAACGTCATACAACACCCGTAAGAACTTCAGCGGCAGCGCAGCCGGTTCAAGCCACAAGATCGGAAACGAAGGCTCCGCCCTCGTGCTGATCGACGGTGTCGAGGGCAGTCTCTCGCAGGTCAACCCTGCCGACATCGAGACTGTCGCCGTGCTGAAGGACGCTTCATCCGCCGCGATTTATGGCGCCCGCGCCGCCTATGGTGTGATTCTCGTGACGACCAAGAACGCCGACACTGACAAGATCACCGTCACCTACAACGGAGCGTTCTCCCTCAACAGCCGAATCGTGAAGTGGGAGGACAACATTGTCACCGACGGTCTGGAGTGGACAGAGGCGTTCTACGAGTTCTACGGCAACGACACCCGTGTGCCGGGATCTTCCGGAAAGGTGCCTACTACAATGAACACCAACAACATCGCTATGTCCGGCACAACCTACCTTGACACTTTCAGGGCTTTGAGAAATGCCGGGTATGATTCAATCTATGGTGGAGTCGGCAGCGCCGGTCAGTATCTCTATTTCGGAAGTTACAACTGGCTCGACAACGTCTACAAAGACTACACGACCGCGACGACCCACGACATCGGTGTCAGGGGGTCGACGAAGAAACTCACATACAACCTTACCGGAAGGTATTTCAATCAGGGTGGAATCTATAAGATCGGAAACGAGAACTACAACACGTTCAACGTCCGCGCCAAGGCTAAACTCCAGATTAATAAGTGGTTGTCAATCGACAACAACACTTCCGTGTTCCGCAGCAAGTCCAATCAGCCTATGTTCTCCAACAGCTCCGCCATCGGACACCAGATTGACCAGCACGGCCAGCCTGTGTTCGTGCCTTACAATGAGGACGGCGCATGGTCGCTTTCGGGTGTGAAGACGGCATACGCCTCTTTCTTCGAGGGCAACACAGGTCAGGATGACTCGAACCTTGTCTTGAACACAACCCTTGGAGCCACAATCGACATCATTCCGGAAGTGCTCAAGGTACGTGGTGATTTCTCCTACAAGGCTACCCGCCGCTGGAGAGAGCGTTACCGCGCGCCATTGTCATTCTACGCCAAGCCAGATGTCGTCACTGAATATGTGAACCAGGCCGGCTCCTACAAGAGTCGCTGGACTTATGACACGGATTACATCACAGCCAACGCTGTCCTCACGTGGACTCCGAAGCTGAACGAGAAGCACGACCTGAATGTTGTCGGTGGATGGAACCTTGAGGACTATAGATATAACAGAAACTACCTGCAGAGACTCGGAATGCTCATCCCGGACATGTATAACTCATTCGAGTTGTTTGATGGTGAGATGAAGGTTGAGCAGAACGACAGCAGCTATGGCATCATCGGTTTCTTCGGCCGTGCCAACTACACCTTCCTCAGGAGGTACATATTCGAGGCTTCCGCGCGTTACGACGGCTCCTCCAAATTCCCGTCAAACTCTCAATGGGGTCTGTTCCCTTCATTCTCTCTCGGATGGCGTGTGTCCGAGGAGCCTTGGATGAAATGGTCAAAGAGCTGGATGGAGAACCTCAAGATCCGCGCCAACTACGGTTCCCTCGGTAATGGTACAATTTCTCCATACTCTTTCCTTGAGACAATGGGAATCAGCAAATCAAGCGTGATATTCGATGGTAGCTACGTGAACTACACCACCAACCCTTCTGTGGTTCCTTCCACCCTTACTTGGGAGACGGTCACGACCTACGATGTCGGTCTGGACTTCGACATCCTCAAGAGCAGACTCTCATTCTCGGGTGACTACTATGTAAGAAACACCACCGACCTTATCACCGTTGGTTACGAGCTTCCGCAGATTTACGGTGCCAGCGCCCCGAAAGGCAACTACGCGTCCCTCCAGACAAAAGGTTGGGAGGTTACCCTCTCTTGGCGTGACTCCTTCAAACTTGCAGGCAAGGACTTCAACTATAGCATCAAGGGAAGTATGTGGGACACCAGAACCTGGGTTACTGAATATACCTCCACTTCCGGAGACATCCTTGACTACTATACAGGCAAGGAGCTCGGCGAGATCTGGGGATTCCGTACGGACGGAATATTCCGCACCAATGAGGAGGCCAACGCCTGGGCAACGGATTCTTACCATAAGAACGGTTCGAACTTCCGCGCCTACGCCGGAGACCTCAAGTTCCTTGACCTCAATGGTGACGGCAAGATCGACTACGGCAAGGGTACTCTTGATGATTGGGGTGACCTTGACAGGATCGGCAACACCACCCCTCGCTACCAGTATGGTGTCAACCTTGATTTCAAGTGGAACGGCATAGGTCTGTCCATGTTCTTCCAGGGTGTCGGCAGACGTGATTGGTATCCTATGGTCGAGACGGCTTACTTCTGGGGTCAGTACAACAGACCTTACAGTGGCTACCTGATGAAGACTCAGACCGGAGACAACTACGCTCAGATTGACTACAGCACAGAGAACTGGGTTGTGACAAACTACGACAAGAACCCTTACTGGTCAAGACGTGTCGGCTACAGCGCCAACCGTAATGTCGGCCCTCTGACAGTGGAGAACGACCATTATCTTCAGAACGCGGCTTACATCCGTCTGAAGAACCTCACGGTTGACTATTCATTCCCTAAGAAGATGCTTGAGAAAGCCAATATCCAGGGACTGAGAGTTTACTGTTCGATGGAAAACCTTTGGACTTGGTCTCCTATGTTCAAGCACACTGATATGTTCGACCCGGAGGGAATCGGCGTCGGCGACTCCGATTTCGACAGCACCTCGAACACCGGTCTGGGCGGTATCGGAGACGGAATGTCATACCCTATGCTCAGGACCATTACATTCGGTGTCGGTTTAACATTCTAATTAACACGTAGATAATGATGAAAAAAATAATATATTTACTGACAGGCACGCTGATGTTGTCCGGTCTGGCTTCCTGCGATGGATTCCTTACCAGAGAGCCGATAAACAAGTTCAGCGCGGAGTCATACTTTACAAGCGAGTCGGAGCTGGAGATGTACGCCAACGGTATGATACAATCCTGGCTTCCGAACTATTCGGAGACCACCGGCGGTGACGCCTACAATGACCTCATCGCGACGAAGACCAGCAGCGACTTCTATCGTCCGTCCGCGAACTGGGACTCTTCCAAGCAGACCGGATGGGCCAACGGTGACTGGAGTTTCCTCCGCAGGGTGAACTATATGCTCACCAGAATGGACAAGGCCAAGACCAATGTGGGCGAGGACATCTACAACCACTACGAAGGCGTGGCTCGTTTCTGGAGAGCCATGAAATATGTGGCCAAGGTGAACTCGTTCTCCAATGTGCCTTGGGTCGATCAGTACCTTCAGCCTAACGATACAACAATCCTGTACGGTCCGAGGGATGACAGGGAATATGTCTTCCACAAGATCAGAGAGGATCTGGAATTC
>CAVBMN010000129.1:0-4966 GCA_963596515.1 bacterium | reverse complement strand
CGGTGTTCATCACATTCGATGGACTGCCGGTTCCGTTTTTTATTGAATCTTTCTCCAGGAAAGGTGCAAACCGCGCACTGGCCCGTCTTACCGGAGTCAAGAACCTCGAAGACGCAGAGGAACTCGTCGGCAAGGACATATTCACCAAGCCTGACGGGATTTATGAATATGAAAACACGGACGACGGTCTCACGGTTGACGACCTTATCGGCTGGACCCTGCTGGATGCGTCCGGCAAGGCAGTCGGAGAAATTACTGACTATGAGGACATCCCGGGCAACACGTGCATCTACGTGGAAACATCAGACGGACAGGTGATGATTCCTCTGCACGAAGATCTCATCCTGTCCGTCGATGAAGATTCTGAATCAATTTCGGTCAGCATACCGGAAGGTCTGATCTGACAGACTGTCCGATTGATTCCGCTATAAAAATCCTAATACTCAACCGAGATGCTTGCGATCAGGAAATCCATACAGAAATACTGAGGGAGGCTGCCGGAATTCGTTGACACCGTGAATTTTATGGCATCCACATCAAAACTCTTTGCGTCCTTCATCTCCCAAGCCGTCCAATCCTTGACGATCTTGTGCTCCGCTCCGGTGTAATCAACCAGATCGAATTCCTCTGTGCAGACCTGGATGTCATCCTTGAAGAACGCGGCGGTCACTTTCAGGTAATCACCGTCAGCGATCATACCTTCCTCGGCAAGCCTTTCGACATACTTGGTGTTATTGATCCAAAGACCGGAAACATAGCAGCTTGATTTTGTGAAAGCGTCCTTGTACTTGAACACAATGTCATAAGTTGACAGAGATGGCGCATAGACGACGTAGGTTTTATGACCTTGCCCGCTCTCCGAGCTATACAGTCCCGCATACTTTCCTGCGGAAGAAAACACCTGAAGGTCATAAGAGTCTGTCATCGAGCCTTTCTTCAAAGAGACTTTCCATCCTCCGTTGAAACCGCTGTTGATATCCTCGCAGCTTGTGCACAGAGCTGAATAATTGTCCAGCATTATGTACTTGTTGTAGTATAGGCTGTCAACAACAGGAAATTCCTGCGGATACTCGCTTACATAGTCGAATTGTCCGGCCAAGGTGTAGCTTACCGTAGAAGGCTTGTTCTCACAGGAAACCGCGGCGAGCAGGATAGCCGCCAGAGTGAAAAGTTTGATTGAGTTTTTCATAAAAAAATTTTACTTTATCGTTTAACCTGCCAAAGGTACAACATAATTTCGATAGTAGCAACAAAATCAGTTACACTTACTGACTTACTGACAGACTTACCGACCGCCGGACGTGGACAAAAAAAATCCGACCCTCCGGAATGGAGGATCGGAACAACTTCATAATCCCGACCGGATGTTATTTCACATATATTCCGGTAGCGCAGGCGGACTCGGAAGAACCGTACCTGATCGCTCCCGCCACTCCGTTCTCCCAGATGACAATCTGCCCTCCGATGAATCCGGAGACGTACACATTGCCGTTCTTGACGAAAACGTCCCAAGCCTGTGAATCCTTCTTGATGTCAGTAAGAGATTGTGCGACACCATCAACCCAAAGTGTGGCCACGGCGCACTCCCCGTTCTCGTAAGTCTTGACCACATACCCTACAACGTAAACGTGGCCGTCAGCGACTGTAACCGAATAGGCGTATGACTTGCCGTTATCCAGAATCTTGACCGGCTCGTCATTTTTCCAAAGCATAGCTGACCGGTTCTCTCCATTGTCACCATAACCCACCATATAGACATCATTCCCGGAAACGCACATTCCTTCGGCATAAGCGTGCTTAGCGACACTACCAGATGTCTTGGTCTGGAATGTATTCAAGCCGTCAGTACTGGTCCACAATGTAGGCATAGCGAAACCATCAGAATTTGTGGAGAATCCACACACAAACACCTTGTTTCCTTCTGCGCAGACTTCGAACGCCTGAGCATAACTTGTGTTCGCAAGCACTATTTCTTTGCCGTTTTTCCACACAACAGCGGCATCCCTCTTAAAGGAAGTCGTTGCGCTTCTGTTGACACGATACCACCCGGCAGCATAGACATCGTTCCCGGAAACGCAGACCGACTGGACATCTCCGTCTATCGGTTGCGACGCGTCCATAAGTGTCTGGGCCTGCCCATTTTTCCAAAGTGTCGGAATAAAATAGCCATCCGGGTTAGTGGCACATCCCCCGATGTAAACATCATCTCCACTTAGGGTTATGTCAAAAGCTCTTGTGGCCTGGTTAGAATCTGTGCTGAGATCAGTCGCGCTGTAGTCTCCACGTGTCCACCTGAATGCCGTTCCAAGCTTGTCATCATAGCCAGTGATATATACCAGGGCGGCTCTGACAACTGTCACCTTGCAGGAAGCCGACTTGTCCCCTGCTCTCACAGTAACCGTGGCGGTCCCTTCAGCTACGGAAGTCACAACTCCCTCCGCATCAACCTTGGCCACGGAAGCGTTGTCCGATTCCCACGTGATTTCTGAATATTCAGCATCCTCCGGCAGAACCGTTGCCGTCAACGTCTGTGTCTTTCCGACCTCCAATGTTATCTCGGTATGGCTCAGCTTGATTTCGGCCACGCTGGTGCTGACTGTCACCTTACAGGAGGCTGACTTACCCTCCACTGTGGCGGTGATCACGGCCGCGCCATTCGAGACGGCAGTCACGGTACCGTTATCCACTGTCACCACATCAGTATTGTCTGAACTCCAGGCGATTCCGTCATAGTCTGCGTTTTCCGGAACCACAGTAACTTTAAGCCCGGCCGAATTTCCAAGCTCAAGGGTCAGTTCCACAGGTTCAATGGTGATTGATGAGACCTCGATCTTTTCAGGATCTTTCTGGCAGCTTGCGAACACAAGGCCGGTAACGCACACGGCAGCAAGCAGTCTGTTGAATTGTAACATAAATAATAGATAAAAGGTTAAAAAAGTCTTATGAGTGATCCGGAAGATCGATTTTCAAATGAGGATTACGGCGCGAATATATACTTAGGCTGATAGCCAGAAGCAAGGCGACGACACAGACAGCCACGAACATCACCTCCACCCAGACAGCGCCAGTCTCGCTCACTCCTTTGTCAAGATTGGTGTCCGCAAGAATTTTCCCTGCGAACATCTTGAACGACATAAGTCCAAGATTCTGAACCCAGTATATTAACGAATATGCGGTACCCAGCACTTTGTCCGGCACTATCTTAGGCACTGAAGGCCACATCGCCGCCGGAACCAATGAATATCCGAAGCCAAGGAAGACCATACTGAGATAGCCGTAGAACGGAATCCCGGACGGAGCGAAAGCCAGCATAAGGTGCGCGATAAGAGCCAACACGGCTCCTGTCAGCATCCAACGGGTTCCGTGGCCGATCTTGTCCACCAACAATCCGAAAATCGGGGCGAACACGACCGTGGCGAACGGAAGCATCGAGACCATCCAGCTGGCGGCTTCCACCGGCACGTCAAAGCGGGGAATCAGAATGGCGGAAGCGAATTTCTTGAATGAGACCACGCTGCTGTAGAAAAACACGCACAGCAGGGCGATCACGATAAACTGTCTGTTTTTCAAGAGCTTCACCACATCAGAGAAACGGAATTTATCCTCATCGGCCGTTTCCACAGTGTCCTTCAATCCCGCCTGACGGTCAAATCTGGCGTCCATCGCCACGAATATCGCCCACAGAAGCATTCCCGCAAGCATCAGCATCAATCCCAGAAACGCCGGTCTGGCTGTCTCCATCAGTGAATATGTCTGTCCAGCGGCTTTCTCGGCCACCAGTTTAGGAGATATCACAAGGGCGAACGCCGTTCCAAGCCTGGCGATAGCCAACTGAAGTCCCATCGCAAAGGCCATATTCCCGCCTTTGAACCATTTGGCGATGGACCTTGTGACCGCCACCCCGGCGATTTCGCTGCCGAGGCCGAAGAACATACAGCCGACATAAGCCATCGTCAGCGATGTTTTAGGAGCCAATCCTGATGTCAAGGCATAGGTGACAAGGGCCGCGCCTCCCGCCATCATTGTGACAAAGATAGAGCCGGTGATCCTTACGCCCCATTTGTCCAGCAGCATTCCGCAGACCACCAGTCCGCCGAAAACGCAGAGAACCGAATAGCCACTGGTGTAGAGACCGTAATCAGCCGAGTTCCAGCCGAGCTGGAGCATCGATGGGTTCTCGAACAGGTGGGACAGTGTGGAGAACATATCGTCAAAGTAGTACGATGCGAACATCGGTACCACGAGACACGCCAGCGCTATCCAGCACGAATATTTCCTTAATGTTTTTGTCACAATATTATAAGTTCGTTTTCATTAATTTAAGCTCAAATTGCCCATATTCCACTCCTTTCACCTCCAATCTATCACCTATAGTCCTGCACCTTGCGGCAGGGAGGGACTTGGCTCTGCGGGCGTGGCCGCCCGTGGCCACGTGAACGGGAGGGGCCCTGAGCAAAGCGAAGGGAGGGATTTACCCGTCGGAGCCAAGCCCCTCCCTGCCGCAAAATATCCTTGGATATTCAAAAAAATTATTTCTGAATATTCGGGAGCTCAAGGCCGAGGTGGCGCTTGCCATCAAGGACTTTGAGGTAAAGGGCTATCAGAAGGGCAGCGACACCGAATCCGGCGAAGATGATAAGCGGAACCGTGTAGTTGTAAGGGATGAACTCGGCTCCGGAAGCCTTGGCCGCTATAACGGCCGGATTATCAGCGTTGACACTGGTCAGAACGCTGCCAATGAGCTTAGGTACGAAGCAGAGGCCGATGTTCTGTACCCAGAAGATCAGACAGTAGGCCGAGCCAAGAATCTTCTCGTCGATGATCTTTGGAACCGATGGCCACAATGCGGCCGGAACGAGCGCAAAACTGATGCCAAGTACCACAATTGTGGCGAGGGCCAGGAACTTGCTGTGCGTCGCCGGCAGCGCGAAAGCGAAGACCAAGTGGCAGACAATCAGCAGCAAAG
>CAVBMN010000128.1:0-5002 GCA_963596515.1 bacterium | reverse complement strand
ACAAGCACATCCTTGTGGTCCAGTCCGCCGGCAACACGGCCAGGGCATTCGCCCGCGTCTGCTCGGACAACGACATACCTATCGTAATCTGCATCCCTAACGACAACATCAGCGACCTTTGGTTCCTAAAGAAGCTGAAATCTTGCGTGAAGGTCATCGCGACTCCTAACGGCACAGACTACTACGATGCCATAGCACTCGGAGAGAAACTCTGCAAGGATCCTCGCTACCTGGCTGAGGGAGGCGCGAAGAACGTTGCCAGAAGAGACGGTATGGGCACCACGCTTTTGAGTGCCGTGGAAACAATCGGACGTATTCCTGACGCTTATTTCCAGGCAGTTGGCAGTGGAACCGGTGCTATCGCCGCTTGGGAGAACGCTTGCAGACTTGCCAAGGACGGCCGCTTCGGTGAGAACAATATGAGGGTCTATTGCGCGCAGAACGCTCCGTTCACACTTATGTATGATTCCTGGAAAGCCGGCTCAAGAGACCTTGTGCCAATCACTCCGGAAGAGTCCAGAAAGAGCGCCGAGGTGATCCTTGCCAAAGTTCTTTCCAACAGAAAACCGCCTTACAGTCTTGCCGGTGGCCTGTTCGACACCCTCAAGGAATCCAACGGCGACTTCTTCAAGGTTACCAATGATGACATCGTCTATTGGATGCTCCAGTTCTTCAACAAAGAGGGATATGACATATTCCCGGCAGCCGCATCAGCTGTGGCCGCCTTGAAGAAGGCGCTTGATGAAGGGACTGTAAAGAAGGACGAGACCGTGATGTTGAACATCACCGGTGCCGGAATGCTGAACGCCACCAGCAAAGGTTTCGAGCTGAAGAAACCAGACCTTATCCTCAGCACCGACCTTTCCGCTGAGGAGGTTATCGACAGCGTGGATCGGCTGTTTTAAATTGTGATACTTTCTCGCCCCGTTTGAGGCAGCAAAAAACTGAATTCCAAATTTTGCACGTTACCAAAATTTGAAATTCAGTTTTTCTGCTGCTTGATTAGCCCAAAGGTATCATAACAAAAATGTTTACATAAATAACTTGTTTGTTTTATCACTTATAAAACAACAAAATAAAGAATTAGTCAAATTATAGCCAAGAATCCACACAGCGTTCAGAAAATAAAAATTCCAAAATTTTGGTAACGTGCAAAATTTTGGAATTTTCTATTTTTGAACGCCCTATTCGGTGCGTATAAAGCGTTTTGATAACTACGCAAGTCGCTTCAACAAACTCAGCGACCTAGTGAAACGAGATCGTGGCAGCGACAAATGTTTACTCCTGACGAAGCGGCTCACCAGAAACGAGACGCTCTTTCGACTCAACAGGATTTGAGTAGATGCGAAGGAAGATGTCACGAAGCTCAGCGCGGTTAAGACGACGCTCTACCTTATCCAAGCGGTGCTCGGTATATTGAGTGAACTTTTCGACATCTTCAGGAGTATAGAGCTCTGCGTACTTATAACTGTGATTTACAAGATCGTAAGCTATGTAATTCGTCTTCCAGAGCTGATAACCGGCGATGATTCTCTTGTCAACAGCGTGCCTGATCGCCTGATAACGGTCATTCTTGTCACAATGCGACGCTAATTCGATCTCATCAGCCGTGATTGGCAAACCAAAGTTCAGATGCACGTTGCCTTTCTGCTGGCGAATACCCATCACAATGCTGTGCATATCCTCTGTACGTGTCTTGACATACTTCTGAGTCCTGGAGATAAGGATCTCGCGCGCCTTGCGGACATCGCACGGCTCATATTCATAAGAGATGCTTAAAGGAACAATGTTCAGCTCGGAGAAATTCTCCTGAAATGACTTTGTTCCGCTCATATCCAGCATCTTCAACAAGCCCTGCTCCGTGGTGTCGATTCCATCCTTGGTTCGTCCCTGCCTCTGAGCCAACCAAATAGATGACTTACCGGAAGTGATGGTTTGGCGAATATATTTGGAAAGTATCTGCGATGACAGATAGAGTTCCCTCGCCGAGATGCCACGAATAACCCTAATCATCCTATTGGAGCGGAGGAGATATTCAACGGTCTTGCTCTGCTTGATGAGGTTGTCACCGACACAGATTTCCGTCATCGGGATGCCGTTCCTGAAAAGCACCTGCTGAGTGATGGCAGGATCAAGAATAATGTCCCGATGGTTGGACATAGCCAGAAACTTCCCCTTGATCTCTTTGATGTAGCTTATGCCGTCGTAGGAGAAATTGTGAATCGTGTTATCCATGACCCACGACACAGCTTTGTTCATCACAATCTCCTGAAACTCATCAATATTATGTACACTCTTCAGAGCGTTCCGAAGGAATGTGATCGGCTCGTCAGGGAAAAGATATTCAGAAATAGCCAGAACAGCGGGATGATTCGCGACCTTGTTCAAGGCCTCGACCGCCTCAGCATCGTTGTAAGGACAGATGCTTTCGAATTCAGATGAATCAGCCATAATAAATCATCATTAGTAGTCTTTGCAAATGTAAGCAATTTACTTAACATTCGCAAAGGGTTGTAAATATCAATCCACAAATGACTTATGAATCCTTCCGGAAAAGGAGCGAGCTGTCGCCGTAGCTGAGGAACCTGAAGCCATGCCCGAGGGCATAATCGTAGATGGTTCTCCAGTCACCGCCGACAAAAGCGGAAATCAGCAGAATCAGAGTACTTTCCGGTTGGTGGAAATTTGTTATCAAAAGGTCAACAAGCCTGAAACGGAAGCCCGGCACAATGATTATCCTTGTGCCGACCTTAAGCTCATTCAGCCCGTTATGCTCCAGATATGAGACGATCGCGTCCAATGACTCTTTTAATGAATATGAATATTCACGCTCGTATGGAACCCATTGGCCTACATCCTCAGGTTTGCCCTTCTCGATGCAGCTCACACCGACATAGTACAGAGATTCCAAAGTACGGACGGAAGTCGTCCCGACCGCGATCAGTTTGCCTTTATTGGCACGGATGCGCTTGAGAAGTCCGAGAGTGACCACGAACGGCTCCCGGTGCATAGGGTGGTCGGCCACATCCGAACTCTTGACAGGAAGAAAAGTGCCAGCTCCGACGTGAAGACAGACATTCTCACAGTCAATACCTTTGGCGGCGATGCCGTCCAGAACGGCCTGTGTGAAATGCAGTCCGGCCGTAGGGGCCGCCACAGAACCGCGAATATGCGCATAAAGTGTCTGATAACGTTCTGTGTCAATCGATTCCGTCTCACGGTTCAGGTACGGCGGGATCGGAACAGTGCCGCACAATTCCAAAACACGTGAGAAAGGATTGCCGTCCTGCCAGGAGAACTCCACGATTCCCGTCTCGCCGTTTCGCTCCACAAGGCGGGCTTTCAATCCCATAGCGGAGATCAACTCGTTGTTGTCTGGATTATACAAGGAAAGGATATCGTTCTTCCAACGTTTCGCATTGCCGATGACGCACTTCCAACGGCAACGCTCTGTGGAGGCGAAAGCGGTGTTATATTCAGGAGGATCGATTGGCTCAAGGCAGAATATCTCAATGTGCGCACCGGTTTCCCGCTGGAAATGAAGCCTCGCTGGCACAACCTTAGTATCATTGAATATCATAAGAGATCCCGATGGCAGGAGAGAAGGAATATCCTTGAATATATACTCGCTGACATTTCCGTCCTCATAGCGAAGAAGCTTGGAGGCATCCCGTTCCGCAAGCGGATATTTTGCGATCCGCTCGTCAGGAAGAGGGTAGTTGTAATCCTCTATTTTTACCGAAGGTATCATCTCGTTGAGATTTTAAATTTACATACAAAGTTAACCTAAGTATAAGAAATATCAAATTCTCGGCGAAGTCACATTTCTAAACACTTTAATACTAAAATTCGGTTTACATTTGCTAAAATATTGTTTAGTTTTGTAAATATCGCAACCGCGACCGAAACAAGTGACTTTTGTGTCATAAGATAATTTTATCGGAAAGTTTATTATATCTTAATGTACTGACTATCAAAATATTTACAGACTTTTAATGAATTTTACATAAAGGTTTTGAGTGTAAATTTGAGAGTGGGCAATTCGTTTACAGATTTTTAATAAAGAATAATACGGATAATATCCAATATTATCAATTTATAATATATTATCATCGAAATTAGTTTCTAATTAAGTTACATCCATTAGACTCTCGTTTTACTTTTGTAACAAGTATTTTTCAGTTGATTTTTACAACTTATTGTGTTATTTTTGTAAACAAATCACATTTGTAATGGACAAAAGATTGCAGAGATTTTTGGATGCCGAGAACATCACGCAGTCACAACTGGCGGAGAAACTGGGGGTGGCGAAGGCCAGCATATCACATATTCTCGCAGGTAGGAACAGACCTGGATTCGACTTCATTCAGAGTATGGCACAGTGCTACCCTGACCTGAATCTGGATTGGCTGATAGCCGGAAAAGGAAAAATGTACAAGAGTCAAAACGGTTCTCCGGTCACACAACCTTCCGAGGAACCACG
Organism: bacterium; assembly: GCA_963596515.1. GTDB lineage: Bacteria > Bacteroidota > Bacteroidia > Bacteroidales > UBA932 > Cryptobacteroides. The sequence continues at coordinate 519 of CAVBMN010000128.1, read as the reverse complement.
AATACCCGCACAGAGCAAGGAGAGCGGCCGATTATTCGATTCTCAAGAGCCAGATTTGTTCCCTGACGAAGCGGAAACCGTTGATAATAAGCCGCAAACAGAACAAGTCTCCCCTGCTGCATCCAAGCCTGTTCCACCAAGGATCTCAAAGATTCTGGTTTTCTACGACAACGGAACGTTCAAAGAGATTGATTGACGGAATATTCACGAAGAAAACCCTTCTGAGTTCTGTTGATTTTGTCTAAATTTGTTGTCATAAACCATAGGAGCGGAAAAACGAATGCCGTAATCCAAGGTTTGTGTCAAAAACATCTACAAATATGTACAGACAGTTCATCAGACCGATTTTGTTCAAATTCCCGCCGGAAACGGCCCACAACCTCACCTTCAAGGGGCTCAAACTTCTGCGGCGGATCCCCTTTGCGGGAAAGCTGATGAAGTTGATCTACGGCCATAAGACCCCATCCCTGACAAGAAATGTGTTCGGAATCGATTTCCCGTCGCCGGTAGGCCTTGCGG
>CAVBMN010000127.1:0-5012 GCA_963596515.1 bacterium | reverse complement strand
AGGCCGAGCGAATCGACTTCGAGCTCAAGACCATCTGCCGAATGGGTTTCCCGGACTACTTCCTGATCGTGCAGGACTACATCTCGGCTTCGAGGGCGAAGGGCAGTATGGTCGGCCCTGGCCGTGGTTCCGCTGCCGGTTCCGTGGTGGCATATTGCTTGGGAATCACCAACTTGGATCCGATAAAGTACCAGCTCCTGTTCGAGCGTTTCCTGAATCCGGACCGAATCTCGATGCCGGATATCGACGTGGATTTCGAGGATCTGTCCCTGGCTCATAAATACGTCGAGGACTCTTACGGCAAGGATCACGTTTCTCGTGTGATCACCTTCGGCACGATGCTCGCCAAGGGTGCCATCAAGGACGTGGCGCGAATCCACGACCTGTCAATCGACGAGTCCAACCGTCTGTCCGGAATGGTGCCTGACCGTCTCAGCGAAAAGGTGGAGAAGGAATATCTCTTCAATCCGAAGCTGGATGATCTGAAGCCGGGATTCAAGGTGGTGGAAAAGGACGTCGAGGTCGATGATCCTGACAATCCGGGCCAGAAGAAAACGGTCAAGAAGACCTATCAGAGGGGGATGGAAGACACTGATGTCAAGATCACCCTCAAGAATTGCTACCGGCTTGTGCCTGAGTTCAAGGAGGAACTGGAAAACGGAACACCGCAGGTCAAGGAGGTTCTGAAATATGCCCTTCAGCTGGAGGGCTGCATCCGTCAGGTCGGAATGCACGCCTGCGCAACGATCATCGGACGAGGCAACCTGACCGACTATATTCCTATATGTCTTTCAATGGATAAGGAGTCCGGGCAATATGTCTGGACCTCGCAGTACGATGGCCACTACATCGAGGAGGTCGGAATGCTCAAGATGGACTTCTTGGGGCTCAACACCCTGTCCATCATCCACAAATGTCTGGACAACATCAAGTTGCGCTTCGGGACGGACATCGACATTGAGGCGATCCCGATTGACGACAAGCCGACTTACGAACTCTATGGCCACGGCGACACTGACAGCGTCTTCCAGTTTGAATCCGAGGGTATGAAGACGTGGCTCCAGAGGCTGCATCCGGAACGTTTCGAGGACCTCATCGCAATGAACGCCCTCTACCGGCCGGGTCCTATGGACTACATTCCCGACTTCGTCGATAGAAAATTGGGGCTCAAGCCTATTGAATATGACCTCCCGGAGATGGAGGAGTTCCTGAAGGACACCTATGGTGTGACGGTCTATCAGGAGCAGGTGATGCTTCTTTCCCAGAAACTGGCAGGATTCACGAAGGGCCAGGCGGACAAGCTCCGTAAGGCGATGGGTAAGAAGCAGATCGCCATCCTGAATGAGCTTAAGGACAAGTTTATGGAGGGAGGAAAAGCCAACGGCCATCCGGAGAAGATGCTGGACAAGATCTGGAAGGACTGGGAGAAGTTCGCGCAGTACGCCTTCAACAAGTCACACGCCACCTGCTATGCGTGGGTCTCCTACCAGACCGGCTGGCTGAAATGCCACTATCCGGCCGAGTTCTTCGCCGCCAACCTCTCCTGCAACCTGTCGAATATGCCGGAGATCAAGAAGATCCTGACGGACTGCAAGGCTCATAAGATCAAGGTGTTGAACCCGGATGTCAATGAATCATATTCGCACTTCACCGTGAACAAGGAGGGCAACATCCGTTTCGGCCTGAAGGGAATCAAGAGTTTTGGCTCCAATGTGGCGGAGGCGATCATCGCCGACAGAACCGCCAACGGAACCTACACCGACATATTCGATTTTGTTGAGAGGCTTGGCAACTCGCTGGGCAAGAAGGCGATAGAGTGCCTTGTATATTCAGGAGGCTTCGATTCGTTCGGCATCCAGCGCAAGCAGTTCTTCCTGCCTTGCCGGAGCGGCAACCTGTTCATTGACGAATTGGCGAGATACGCTACCCTTTACAGTCAGGACGCCGCGAATTCCGCCGCGTCACTTTTCGGCGAGGTGGAGGAGATGAAACCCGTGCGTCCGGAAATCCCAGAAATGGCCGGAGCGGACGATGAGTTCGAGTGGCTGCAGAAAGAAAAGGAATATGTCGGGATGTATATCTCCTCTCATCCTTTGGACAAGTATGCGTTTGAGATGGAGAGTTTTACGAACTGTGAACTCGCCAATCTGAACAAGCTGGTGGCTGAATGTGAGGCTTCCAAGAAGAAGATGAAGGTCGCGATCGCCGGTCTGGTGACGGAGTACAGCACCTTGACCACGAAGACAGGCAAGCCGTATTCAAAAACTAAACTGGAAGATTACAGCGGTGCTTATGAACTGGCCTTGTTCGGTCGTGACCACGAGGCTTTTATGAGTTATATGAAGCCTCACGAGAGCCTTTACATCGAGGGTGACATCGAGGAGAAATACTTCATCAAGCCTGAGGAGCGCGCCCAAGGCAAGACTTCACCTTACGCATTCAGGGTCAAGAAGATAATGCTTCTTGGCAACGTCAACGAGACGATGCTGAACGCTTTTTCCATCAGCATCACCACCCCGATGCTGACCGAGAAATTCCGCAAGGATCTTGTGTCCTTGGTACAGGCCAATCGAGGCACCGTCCCTCTCAAGATGTTCCTCTACGATCCCCAGACCAAGTACAAGATCGAGTTCCATTCCACAAAATACCGAGTTGCTGTCACCACCGAGCTCGTCTCCGCCCTGAAACTCCTCGGAGTACAATGTTCCTCAGTCAGAAAATAGTCTATAACGCGCCAAATCGAACGAAAAGTAATCGATTTGGCGTGTTTTGAATACTGAAAGTGCGCCAAATCTCTCGATTTTTGATAGATTTGGCGCACTATGGCGCATTATAGTTTGCTGAATTTTGGAAGGGTTTTTGATGAAAAATTCCTTTTGTGAGAATTATGTTTATATTTGTGAAAATCGAACGTTATGAAAGGTGATTCATTATTTGCGTTTGTCGCGGGGGCGGCGGCTGGCTTGACCCTTGGACTTTTGTTTGCGCCGGAGAAGGGCGAGGATATGCGCAAGAAACTTAAAGAGGCCACTGAAGATGCCGTTGGTTCCATAAAGGATCGCGCCGAGTCCGCGAAATCCGAAATTGAGGAACTTAAGGCTGAGTTGAAAGACAAGACAGAGGACTTGCGGGAGGATGTGAGGATGAGGATCTTCGAGCGTTTGGAAAAACTCGAAAGTGCTATTCAGAAGGACATTGAATATGCCGAAAGGCGGTCTGAAAACGCTTGACGATGGGCGAGTTCACAAAACCTATAGAGGATCTTGGCAAGAACACGGCGGACTATGTCGAGGCCAGGATCGATGACTTGAAGTTGAGAACGGCCAAAGGGCTTTCCCTGACACTTGGCAAGCTGCTTTATATGCTGCTTGTGCTTTTTATCGTGTCAGTTATCCTGACTGCGCTTGCGGTGGGAGGTGTGATGTGGATAGGGGAGTTGATCGGCAGTTACGCTGCCGGAGCCGTGATTGTGGCAGCGGCGTTCGCTGTGATTCTGGCGATTGTCATCTTGCTGAGAAAGAGGCTGTTCCGCAATACTTTCGTCCCGATGTTCATCAAACTTTTCTTTGACGAAGACAAATAGGTTATGAGGTATTCAGAAATCAAGACGATGGATGAGCTGGAATCGGCTCAGAAGGATGTCCGGGAGCGTTTGGACCGCAGAGCATTTCTGATGCGCGAGTCTCTGTCCGATGTCAAGGAGGCATTCACTCCGTCAAATATGTTGTTCTCTACCCTCAGAGGTCTTTCGGCGTTCGTTCCTGTAGAGAAGATGCTGCTTGTGGCCGTCAGACTATTCAAACGCAAGTTGTTCAAGTGATTGCGGTCATATTCATTTAATTACGGTATGAGCATATTCAAAGAAAGGATTGAGTCGGTTCGGGCGATGATGCGCTCGAAGGGTTGGGATGCCGTCATCGTGACGGGAAATGACCCGCACAACAGTGAATATTCCGCCGTGCGTTGGCATCAGGTCGCTTGGCTTTCCGGCTACACGGGGGAGGGCGACCTTGTCATCACGGAGAATCACGCTGGTCTTTGGACCGACACGCGCTACTTCATTCAGGCGTCTCGGCAACTTCCGGAAGCTGGTGTGGAGTTGCACAAGACTCGTGTCCCGGATCAAGTGCTTGTCCCAGAATGGCTTGCTAGCTATTTTGCCAGTTTTGACGAGGTCTGCATTGCGGTTGACGGACTTTGTATGACAGCTTCTTCCGTGAAGGAGATTCAGACGGCGGTGGGTGAGAAAGCCCATTTTGTCAATGCTCCGGATATGCTGGAAGTTCTGTGGACAGACCGTCCCGATATTCCTCAAACTCCGGTTATCACTCTTGGGCCGGAACAGGTCGGCTGGTCAAGGGAGCAAAAGGTACGCTGGATACGCAAATGGCTGTCAGACAAAGGTTACGATGCGATTCTCCTCACTGCTTTGGACGAGATTGCCTGGATGCTGAATGTCCGTGGACAAGATGTGGCTTACAATCCTGTTGTGATGTCATATCTGCTGATCACTCAAGATAATGTGCTTTGGTTTGCACGTAAAGGAGTGACTCCGGATGAGGACGGTGAGACCGAGGATAGCTTCCGTGAACTGACGGCGGACGGCGTGAATATTCAGGAATATTCAGATGTGGAGGTGGCTCTTTCCGGTTTGGTGGACGGCAGTTACATCAAGACCCTGTTTGTGGATTCAGCCACATTGAATTATAGCCTATATAGCGTTCTGGAGGATGTTTATCCACAGGCCATCATCAGCGGAACATCTCCCGTGGCTTTGCGCAAATCCGTCAAGAACGATGTCGAGATCGCCGGAATGAGGGAGGCGCACCTTGAGGATGGCATCGCTATGGAGCGTTTCCTCTATTGGCTTGAGACTTCCATCGAGGCTGGCGATGCGATCAATGAATATGAAGCCTCGCGTAAGTTGCACGGGTTCCGTTCGGAGATCGAGGGCTTCCGTGGAGAGAGTTTCGAGACGATTTCCGCCTACGGCCCGAACGCCGCCTTGCCGC
>CAVBMN010000126.1:0-5151 GCA_963596515.1 bacterium | reverse complement strand
AATTTTCTCAACATAATGTCATTCAGACAACAAGGCAAATTTAGTAATTATTCTTGAATATGCGAATAGCCACATATCACGTGTTCTATCAAACAAATGTCGGAAAACATTATTGCAACTTGGTTGCGAAGTGATCTGTTAAAAGAAGAAGTTGCTGATTGGGCGAAGACAAAATTTGCTTTGGCTCTGCTGAGCGTAGGAAAGTTCCGTAAAGTGAGTTGAGAAAGTTCTTATTTTCGCTTATTTAACTGCAATAATCCCCTTTGGGTGACTTTGGCTCCCGAAGAGGGAGGGGACCCGCTTTAGCGGGGAGGATCACCCAAAGAGGATTATTGCAGTTTTGTAATCTAATTACTTAGAGTGTAATTACTTGGCTCTGAGATATTCATCAATCGCTGCTGCTGCCTTGCGTCCTGCCCCCATCGCGAGGATCACGGTAGCGGCACCGGTGACAGCGTCTCCACCGGCGAATATGCCCTCTCTGGTCGTGCGGCCTTCGGCATCAGCCTCAAGACCTCCGCGACGGGTGGCCTGAAGTCCCTTTGTGGTGTTGACGATCAGCGGATTAGGGGCGGTACCTAAAGCCATTATTACGGTCTCGGTAGGGATCTCGAATTCGGAACCTGGAATCGGGACAGGGGAGCGGCGGCCGCTTGCGTCAGGCTCACCGAGTTCCATCCTTATGCACTTGATGGCCCTTACCCAACCCTTCTCGTCACCGAGAATCTCAACTGGGTTGGTCAGCATCTGGAAATCAATGCCTTCCTCCTTGGCGTGATGAACCTCCTCCTTTCTGGCCGGAAGCTCGTTCTCTGTACGACGGTAAACAATGGTTGTGTCAGCACCAAGCCTCAAGGCGGTTCTTGCGGCGTCCATCGCCACGTTTCCTCCACCGACAACGCAGCATTTCTTGCCGGCGTGGATCGGGGTGAGATAGTCCTCACGGAACGCCTTCATCAGATTGTTTCTCGTCAGGAACTCGTTGGCGGAGAACACTCCGTTCAGATTCTCGCCCGGGATGCCCATAAACTTAGGCAGACCGGCTCCCGTGCCGACGAACACGGCCTTGAAGCCTTCCTTGTCCATCAGCTGGTCGATCGTGACGGTCCTGCCGACAATCACATCGGTTTCGATCTTGACTCCGAGAGCCTTTACTGAATCTATCTCACGTTTGAGGACTGTGTCCTTTGGAAGTCGGAACTCTGGGATGCCATATTCAAGGACTCCACCGGCTTTGTGAAGGGCCTCGAAAATGGTGACATCGTAGCCTTTCTTGGCGAGGTCGGAGGCGCAGGCGAGGCCGGCGGGGCCGGAACCGATTATGGCGACCTTGGCCGGACACTGAGCTTGTCGAAGTGTCGTATTTGCTTCGGTTGGCTCTGTCCCTTCGACAGGCTCAGGGACCGAAGTGTTTTGCCCAGTGACAGAACCAGACACAGAACTTGTCGAAGTGTCGATGCGTTCAGCAGCAGTGTGGTCAGCCACAAACCTTTCCAGCTTGCCAATTGCCACAGGCTCACCCTTGACTCCAAGGATGCAGCTGCCCTCGCACTGGCTTTCCTGCGGACATACACGTCCGCAAACCGCTGGCAGTGAGGAATCCTCAGCGATGATAGCAGCCGCGCCATTGATGTCCCCGACAGCGACCTTGGCGATGAAGTCAGGAATTTTCACGCTGACAGGACAGGCCTGAACGCAACGTGGATTCTTGCAGTGAAGGCATCTGGAAGCCTCGGTAGTTGCTTCCTCAAGATTGTAACCGTAGCAAACCTCTTCAAAATTATGCGCGCGCACCTTAGGATCCTGCTCACGGACCGGTACTCTTGGTATTCTCTGTGCCATTATATTCCCAATTTAGATTTAACCTCGGCCTCTTCAGCCTTGTACTGCCCGAGGCGTCTCATAGCCTCATCGAAATCAACGTCATAGCCATTGAACTCCGGTCCGTCCACGCAGGCGAACTTTACCTTTCCGGCGACCGTCACGCGGCACGCTCCGCACATTCCCGTGCCGTCCACCATCAACATATTCAGACTCACATCCTCAGGGATGCCGAGCTTCTTGCAGGTAAGCGTACAGAACTTCATCATTATCATAGGGCCGATGGACACTGCCTGGGTATATTCCTTTCCCTCGCTGACCAGCTTCTCAAGCAGTCCGGTGACCATTCCGTGGAATCCCTCTGAGCCGTCATCTGTGCAAAGATAGAGGTTGTCGCAAGCTGAGGCCAGTTCCTCTTTGTAGATCAGCAGGTCTTTGGTTTTGGCTCCGATGATGACATCAACGGCGATGCCTCTCTCGTGCAGCCACTTGGCTTGCGGATAGACAGGAGCGGTTCCGACACCTCCGGCGATGAATATGTACCTTTGTCCCTTCATTTCCTCCTCCGTCTTGTCAACGAAAGCGGAAGGGTTGCCTAAAGGTCCCACAACATCGCTGAAGAACTCGCCCTCAGCCTTGGAGATGATCGCGGCGGAGGATGCTCCGATGAGCTGGGTAACGATAGTTACCGTGCCGTTCTCCCTGTTGTAGTCACTGATGGTAAGTGGTATCCGTTCGCCCTTTTCATCGGAGCGGACGATCAGGAACTGCCCTGGCTTCGCGGCCTCGGCAATCCTCGGAGCCGACACCACCATCTTACAGATGTTCGGAGTCAGCATCACTCTTTCAAGAATCTTGAACATAAGCTTTCTAAATAGCGTTATAAATATGTAGTCGGCAAATGTAGGAATTAAAGTCGATATTGCCAATTATTCCCGAATATATGGGCTGCATCTATGAATATTTTTGCTTTAACATATTTGTTATGTATTAAAACATTTGTGTTGTATTGGTTGAATATTAATATATAGGATAATAATGATACAATCCAGTATAAAATCTTTCTATCATACTTACAACAAAGAGTGGCTTTTCTTATGAGTATATCCTAAAATGTTTAGGAATAATGAAAGTTTTTGCCTACTTTTGTTGCTACGGGATTCGGAACTGATGTTACAATTCTGACCGGACTACGTTATATTCATATAATGCCACTTTTATGAAAAAGATTCTTGCCACATTGTTGCTTCTGGCTACAGTTTCCTTAGGATTCAGGCTTGACGCCCAGATAGCCATCTCCGAAGATATGTTCGGCCGCACCTCGTTCAAGGTGACCGCACAGGTTCTTGACTCGCTCGCCAAAGAACCGGTAGCCTTTGCTTCGGCATATCTTCGACATCCCAAGGACACGGTCATCACCAGTTTTGCCCTGACGGACACGTTAGGCAAGGCGACATTGAAGGACGTGGCGAAAGGCGAGCACCTGCTTTGCATTGAATATCTCGGCTACAAACCTGTCTATAGAAGAATATATGTCCGCTCTGGAAACTATGATGCCAAAGTCATCCTAATGCAGCCTGACGACAAGGTGCTGAAGGCGGCGTCTGTCTCCGCGGTCGGCACTCCGATGGAGATGAAAGGGGACACACTCATCTATAACGCTTCCTCTTTCAGGGTGATGTCCAATGACAACCTTGCGGATCTGCTTAAGAAGATGCCGGGTGTCGAGGTCGGCGAGGACGGAACGGTCAAGGTAAACGGCAAGGAGGTGAGCAAGATCACGGTCGGCGGAAGGACGTTCTTCCTTGGCGACAACAAGGCCACTCTCGACAACCTTCCGGCCAAGATCGTGGACAAGGTCAAGGTCATTGACAAGGAATCGGAATCCGCTGAGTTCACCGGCATCAAAGGTGAAAAGGAAAAGGTCATGGATGTCGAGTTGAAGGAGGAATATAAGAGCGGATGGTTCGGCAACGCGAAGCTGGCTGGGGGAACGACCGCTTCCCGCAAGGATGACAACGGTTTCAAGGAAAGGAAGGATCTTCTGTTCAGCGGATCGGCTATGGTCTCGGCCTACGGAGAGAAGAATCAGCTCACGTCCATCGCGAGCGGGTATAATTTTATGGCTCCGGGCTCCGGGATGTTTGTTATGTATGATGGCAATGAGAGTGAGATTCCGTCATTGCCGTACAATGGAATGCACAAGAGATGGCAGGTGGGGACGAATCTGAACTCCGATGCCATAAAAGGCTTCACCACAGATGCCTCTGTCGTTTATTCGTCTGAGAATGCCGACAAGTATTCGAGGACTGACCGGACATCGTTCAAAGAGGAGGGAGACCTTTTTGACACTTCGGACGAGGTCGAGAACGGCAATCTGGACAAGTTCAGTGTACGTGCCGAGTTCCGAAAGAAAAACAGAAAGAAGACATCACTTTACTTCGAACCATTCTTCTCTTGGTATGACTATAACAGTACTTTGACCGGCAATACACGGTCGCTGGTGGAAGATGTGGAGAGAAACCATTCCGTGTCAAATTCATTTTCCAGAAAAAGCGGTGTCTCCACCGGAGGGGATTTGAGCGCTGGTATCAAGAAGCTTGGCAAGGACAGGCGGGCGTTGACTCTTGACCTTGAGTACACTTTAAGCGCTAATGACGGAAACTCAACCGAATATTCAAAAACAACGTTCTCTTCTTCTGGTAACGAGGACATCCGTGACCTGACTTATGACAAGAACGGCAGTTACAGTGATATCAACGGTTCTGTCAAATACGTCGAGCCGTTCGGCAAGAACTGGGCTGTGTCCGCCACGTTGAGTTCACGCTACAGTGTAAGAAAATCAACCAGTGACGCTACCAACAACATCGACGGTTCTGCCAACGACTATTATTCATCGGTGTCAGACAACTATTATTTTTCAAATGAAGGACAGCTCCTGGCTCAGTACAACAAGGGAAAGACAAACTTGCAGTTCGGAGGACAGGCGAGGCTCTACAAGAACGAGAACTATGCCCGTTCTTTCGGACTTGACACCAAGACAGGAGTTGACGATTGGCAGACAACGTTCTCACCTTTCGTGAATGTGAGATATTCTGACAAGAACAACAATGTTTATTTCAGGCTGTCCAGCAGAACGGCAAGGCCTTCTTCCGCCAGCATTGTGCCGACTTTCAACATCGTCAATCCGACAAGAATCACAGCCGGAAACATCTATCTCAAGCCAGTGACGACAGAATATGTAAGCACTTCCTACAGAGGCACGTGGGGGAAAACAAGGTTCAACGGCTGGATATTCGGAGATTATTCCTCCAATTCGCAGGTATCCGC
>CAVBMN010000125.1:0-5214 GCA_963596515.1 bacterium | reverse complement strand
AGGTAAACGCCATTTGGAATCAATTCTACCATAATAAAATTTAGTTTTGTGTTAATAAATTATTAGTTAGTAATCAATTATACTATTTATAAATATAGTCAGGGACAGCATATCGGCGCTTCCGCCGGGCGAGATGTTATCCCTAATGAAATCCTTATTAAGAGACGACAGGCCGCTCTCGCTAAAATCTTCCAAAAGCCTTGCGGCCTCGGACTTGGCGCGGACGAGCCCTTCCGCTCCCCTTCTGTGGAGAACGTTGGTGTCGTCAATGGTCGTCATTATGTGAAGCAGAGTCTTGTGGCAGCGGTATGGGTCACCTTCCAGACCGCGGTAGTACGGCAACCAGTCGGCGAACAGTTCCGGATAGGCCCCACGGGCGTTCTCAAGCGCGCCGCTGACCTTGAAACGTCTCTTCGCCTCGGCCCCGTGCGTACCTTGTGCAACCGGAATCTCCGACGCGGCGCGGGACACGAGTTCCTTGAATGAATATGCCGACACAGATCCGGTTGCCGATGCCAGACAGGAAGCCGCGGCTACGGAAAGTCCGATGCAGAAGAGGGCACCCTTGTGGGTGTTCACTCCGCCGGTGGCTTTCAGCATCGCTTCTTCGGCCTCGATTCCGATTCCCTTTATCTTGGCCGGGTCAATACCCTTGGCGGACTCCACGGCCAGTCTTGTCAGGTAAGGCCTTAACGCTGAGATGCTTTTGGACATCAGCGCATAGTCCATGTCTTTGTGGGCACCGTTGTCCAACTTGTCCACAAGACCCGGTTTCGGGGTCGTGTCAAGTTCCATCCTCAACGCCCGCACGGCGAGGTCCGACACCAAATAAGGGACGGTGGATTCAGGAATATATTCCATCGCCTCTTTGAGGTTGCCCTTGTCCAGAGCTTGCCTTAACGATGTGGCGCAGATTGGCTTGCCGTTTTGCTCCAACCTTGGGATTTCAACAAAGTCGATTCCGAACGGACCCTGAGCTTGTCGAAGGGTCGTCGCTTCGACAGGCTCAGCGACCGAGGTTCTCGGCAAAATCTCCGCCATCAGCTCGTTGTAGCGGCGGGTAAGCGCATCCTCCGGCTCGCTGCCGGCGAAACGCACCGTAACCCCAAGTGGCTGAGCGATATGATTCACAAACAGATCCAGATCAAGGGCGATCTGCGTGTCCGTCGCATCGTCCAGTCTCTTCAGGAAATATGTCGGGAAAGTCGCCGCCGAGATGGCGTAGTCGCTGCCCTCGCAGACAACCACATTGTCCAGTCCGGCACAACCGGCCTCGATCATCGCCTTTCTCTCAGCGTAAGGGAAACGGGAACGATCCTCCTTCACGACAATCACATAGAGGTTATCCACCTGCGAGGCAGCCTGCTCGATAAGATAACGATGCCCTTTCGTGAACGGATTGGCGTTCATCACTATAGCACCGTTACGACCAGGACGTGCAAGCGAAGCCAAATACTTCTCATACTCCGGAAGCCCTCCCCTGCCGTTCTCCATCAGAACAGCCTTCGGCGCCGACGCAAGCAACGAGAATCCGAGGCTTTTGAATATTCCGACGTTCTCCGGCTTGGTGAAAGCCTTGACAGACTCACGGCCATCCTCACGGGCGAGAGCGATCAAACGGGACATCAGGATATTCATAAGTCCCTCGCTGCGCGCGGCCTCAGACACCGCGACGCACTTGATAACGTTGCCGTCAAGTCCGCCTCCCGCAAGGATTTCATCTCCGTCCTCGTCACGGGTGATAACCACATAGCGGTCCAGCGGGGCAAGTCTGAGTCCGTTGGAGGAGAGGAATGCCTCGACCCGTCTCCGGACAGAGTTCAGCGACAGCGGAACCTCGCTTATGTAGTGACGGTTATCGCACATAGGACTCAATCATTTCGTCAATCCTGGCAGAGAGCTCGGCCAATGTGTGAGTGCGGTTACGCATGCAATAGCGAGCCTCGTTGTCGCAAACGAGACACTTTCTCGGATTCAGGCCGACCGACTCTCTCGAAACAGGAACTCCGTCAGTGTCAATCACATCCACATCGAAAAGGCGACCAAGCGGATGTGTGTCCTCAATCCGGCACGCCTCACGCTTGGCGTCCTCATTGGAGAGAGGGGTCACAAGATAGGCCTCGTAGCCGGTCGGCAGGTCACGGAGCTCCAGCTTGAGCATCGCATTTCCGAAAACCGAGACCAAGGCCGTGACAGCGGCCTGGGCGACCACAAGGGATTGCAGATTACGCTTGACCTTGCCCGGCATTATGACCGTAAGGCAGACCAGTGTCTTTCCAGGGTAACCTTTCAAAAGTTCCTTCTGGAAAGAAGCCCGTTCCTCACGACTTGCCAGCAGTTGGTCAAGCGTAATCTCCATAAACAAGAATCTATCTAAACTTGATTTTCGTAAACGCGAAACTTTAGTCTTCGATGTTCATTATGACATCCATAACTGAGCCGTCACGGTTCATCACAACGCCCACAACCTTGTCTCCGAACGGAAGCGGATCAGGAACACCGATTGACTTGAGAGCCAAGTCCTTGAGGTCGTGTATGTCCACGATCTTCAGACCGGCTTCCCTCAGGCGCTCAGCGATCTCAGGACGGCGAGGGTTGACCGCGATGCCATATTCAGTGACAACAACATCGACTGTCGAACCCGGAGTGATAAGGGTTGTGACCTCGTCCACCACGCAAGGGATGCGTCCACGCATCAGAGGGCAGACAATGATGGAAAGGGCTGAGTCGGCGGCCGTGTCAGGGTGTCCTCCGACAGCTCCTCTGATGACTCCGTCGCTGCCCACAAGCACATTGACATTGAAGTTTACATCCACCTCAAGAGCCGAGAGGATGACGATGTCGAGGTAGTGGACAGCGGATCCAGGTTCATCCGCGCTGGCATATTCATTGGCGGAGACTCCCTTGTGGAATGGATCATTCTTGATGGACTCGGCGGCGACGCGGTCGAATGACTGAACGTCAATGAGTCGTCCGATGAGGCCTTCCTCGTGCATCTTGACCATGTGGGCGGTGATTCCACCGAGCGCGAAGCTGGAGTGGATGCCCCTCTTGATCATTTCCTCACGAATATATTTGACAGCGGCAAGTGACGCTCCGCCGGATCCGGTCTGGATCGAGAACCCTTCCTTGAAATAGCCGCTGTTGACGATGACCTTGGCGGCATTCATAGCAAGCAGGATGTCGCGAGGGTTCTTGGTGTCGCGGATGGCTCCGGAAGAGATCTTGGACGAATCTCCAACTGAATCCACGAGGACAACATAATCGACATCGTGCTCAGAGATGGAGTTCGGAGTGTTCGGATAGTCCACGAGATCGTCGGTGATGATCACGACCTTGTCAGCGTACTGGGCATCCGGCTTGGCGTAACCAAGGGATCCACAGATGGACTTTGCGTGCTCGGAGCGGGAGTAACCGCTGGCGTTTCCGGCAGGGTCGCTGGAAGACGCGCCCAGGAACGCGACATCAATGTGAAGGTCACCGTTGGCGATGGCGCTTCCACGTCCTCCGTGGCTGCGGAACACAACCGGCTCTTCCATCAGACCGTGGGAGATCTCCTTGGCGAGCTCGCCGCGAAGTCCTGAGGTCGAGATCTTTGTGATCACACCGTTCTTGATGTGGTCGATCAGCGGAGCGTGAACGTCAGAAAGGCTGGACGCGGCGAGGTGGAGATTCTTGAACCCCATCTCGGCCAGTTTGCCCACGACCATATTCACGACCTTGTCTCCTCCGCGGAAATGGTGGTGGAAGGAGATTGTCATTCCGTCCTTGAGACCGCTGAGCCTGATGGCATCCTCCAGCGTGACCACCTTTGACTGAACCTTCTGAAGGTCCTTGCGGAATGTGGTGTTCTTAGGAGTCTCTCCTGAATACACCTTCTTGCCCATCGCGGCGGCCGCCTTGCCTACAAGCGCCGCCCTTTCCTTTATATTACTCATAAACTTCCTCCTTTGTTAATATGCCTGAAGCGATCGCAAGGTCGATGGTGCGCTGCGCCCTGATGACGACAGGACGGTCAACCATCTTTCCGTTCACGGCGATGACACCTGAGCCACGTTTCTCGGCCTCCTTGATGGCGGCGAGAATCTTCTTGGCCTTCTCGATGGCCTTCTCGGTCGGTGCGAACACCTCGTTCACGATCTGGATCTGGCGTGGGTTGATGATGGACTTGCCGTCGAATCCGAGGGTCTTGATGAGCTCGACCTCCTTGCGGAAAGTCTCCATGTCGTCGAGGTTTGAATATACCGTGTCGAGGGCGTCGATTCCGGCTGCTCTGGCGGCAACCACGATGGTCTCGCGGGCATAAAGGAGCTCGGCTCCGCCCGGAGTGCGCTGGGTCTTGAGGTTGGCGCAGTAGTCCTCGGCTCCGAGGGCGATACCCATCATCCTCTTGGAGGCCTTGGCGATGGCGAAGGCGTTGCAGATGCCCTCCGCGCTTTCGATGGCGGCCATCATGCGGGTTCTTCCCAGACAACCGATCTCCTTCTCGACCTTCTCGATCTCGGCCTCAAGCTCACGGACCTCGTCTGCGGTCTCGGTCTTCGGCATACGGATAACCTGCACGCCGGCCTTCACGACAGCCTCAACGTCCTTGTGGCCGTAAGGGGTGCTGAGCGGATTGATGCGGACAACCATTTCGGTGTCACCGTAATCTATTGATTTCAGAGCGTTATAGACGAGCAGACGGGCAGCGTCTTTCTCGGCCATCGTCACGGAGTCCTCCAGGTCGAGCATGATCGAGTCCGGCCCGTAGATGAAGGCATCCTGCATCATTCCAGGGTTGTTGCCCGGAACGAACATCATTGTTCTTCTTAATCTTTCCATAATTGTAACGGATCAAGTGATTCCTTAATGTTGCGACTTAGCCTAACGATTACCGCCAGACATCCTTACCTGTGGCGCGAACGGCGGCCGCGGTCACCCTTGCGCGGATAGTGCAGTCACGGGCTCCCTTGTCAACCGCCTTGATGTCGGCGTCCTCAAGGCCGAATTCGGTGAGTGTCTCTTCAATGACCTGGCGGATCTGTCTGCCAAACTGTGCGGCTACAGAACTGTCGAGGTCGATGTGCAGACCTTTCGTTTCTGCCGGGGCGATCTGGATCATGATGTCACCTGACTCCAGCGTTCCGGCTACAGCATTCTTTACTTCCATAGCGAAATGTTCGATAAAAAAGTCATTATTGTCCCTGAATATCAGAGGCGTGTTAATAATTA
>CAVBMN010000124.1:0-5227 GCA_963596515.1 bacterium | reverse complement strand
AATATACACTTCTCTCTGTTGTGTCAAAAATCTTAAAAGACTCTGATGTTCCGCTATAGGCAAATACTCCATTAGCACGTATTTCTAACGTTGTTTTTTTGTAACCACCGTTACTGTAACCACGGTTGCGTTAAAAGTAGATATCGCTTTCATCAACCTGATCGGCATTGATAAACATAATGTAATAGACGGGCATATATGTTATCTTTCCGGAAGTACGTATCTCCCGGGAGTTTGACAGGATGAGGCCGGATTTGATGTTGTAGTCTGAAACACTCAGCAGGTTGTCAATTGCGCTGTGGATGGTGTAATTCTTGCCGGATTTGACCTCGATCGGTAGGACGCTTGTGTTTTTATAGTCATCAATCAGAAAATCGACCTCTCCTTTTTGCTTGTTGTCATAATAGAAGAGATTGTGCCCGTGCGCATTTAACTCCTGAGCGATGACACTTTCATAGACGGAGCCCAAGTTCACACCCTCCTCGTCCGAAAGAACCGGACGGACATTGTTTCTGTACAGTTGTGCCGTAAGTAATCCGACATCGTTCAGATAGAGTTTGAGAAGATTCTTGTGGACAGACTCGGACAGGGGATACTTGGGATTCGAGATGGAGTTGACGTTAAGGGCGATCCCTGAGTATGTCAGGTACTCGAATTCTTCCCGGTAGTTGTCGAACCTGTCTCCAACCTTGTCTCGTATGTCTTTTGCCACAATCCTTTTTTTCTTGTTCTCCATCTGTGACGGAATCATATTGTAGATACGCCTTATAAGGAGAGACTTGTTGCTGTCTTTCTCATATTTAGTTGCATCTGCCTCGTAAAGAGTTTTGATGCTTTCTTGCACGTCTCTGACCTTTACGATGTTATGTGAGGCGAGATATTCATTCACGGCATCCGGCATCCCGCCGACAAGAAGGTAGCGCCGGAACTGGTCAATGATGTAATTATGCATAGCCACGTCTATGCTTTCACCTTTCTCCATCTTTAGCTTAAGTGTCGCCAGCGTGTCAGAACCAAAGTTGTTCGCAAGTAAAAACTCTTCGAAATCAAGTTGATACATTGATTTTCTGATGATGCTGCCGACGGGGATAGACGTTGTTTCCCGTAAAGTAAGCCCTAATAGGCTGCCGCTCGCTATGAAACGGAATCTGTGATCTTCCCGGAAGAATTTCAGCAGGGTAAGAAACTGCGGGTAGTGCTGGATTTCATCAAGAAAGACAAGTGTATTCTTATAGGAGTCAAGATTCTTGCCGTGGATCGAACTCAAGACAAAGTAGAATTCCTCAGTGGTTCTGATCTCCTTGAACAACTGTGGCCCTTCGTCATCTTTCACGAAATTGATCTCGATGAAGTTCTCGTACAATCGTTCTCCTACTTTGCGTATTATGAACGACTTGCCCACTTGCCTGGCTCCTTCCAGAATCAGAATCCGGTCAGTCTCGGACTTTAGATGGTCCTCAAGGTATCCTTCTATCTTTCTGTGTAGCATTTGTCTGACACTTTTCTATGAAATTTCGCAATGCAAATCTACACTTTTCTATGAAATTTCGCAATGCAAATCTACACTTTTCTTATCCGAGAATCTCCTTGAGGAACGGACCGGTGACGGAGGCGGGGTTCTGGGCGAGGGCTTCGGGGGTGCCTTGGGCGACAATCCGGCCACCTCTGCGGCCACCGTCGGGACCGAGATCAAAAAGGTAATCGACGCTTTTCAGGACATCCAGATTATGCTCGATGATGATGACCGTGTTGCCTTGATCAACAAGCTGTTGTAGCACGTTGAGCAGCACCTTGATGTCCTCGAAATGAAGACCGGTCGTCGGCTCGTCCAGGATGTACAGAGTGTTGCCGGTGGCCTTCCTGAACAACTCTGCGGCCAGTTTCATACGCTGGCTCTCACCTCCGGAAAGCGTCACGGCTGACTGGCCGAGATGAACGTAACCGAGGCCGACATCGACCAACGCTTTCAGTTTCTGGGCGATGGACGGAATCGGTTTGAAGAACTCATAGGCCTCGCTGATCGGCATCTCAAGCACATCGTTGATGCTCTTGCCCTTGTAATGCACGGCCAGCGTGTCTTCCTTGTATCTCTTTCCCCTGCACTCGTCGCAGAGCACATTGACGGACGGCAGGAAGTTCATCTCTATGACCTTGATTCCGGCGCCCTTGCAGGCCTCGCAGCGGCCACCGGCCACATTGAACGAGAACCGCCCGGCCTTGAACCCTCGTACCTTCGCGTCAGGAGTGTCGGCGAACAGGTTGCGGATGTCGTTGAACACACCCGTGAAAGTCGCGGGGTTGGATCTCGGAGATCGTCCGATCGGACTCTGGTCAATCTCGATCAGCTTGTCGATGTTCTCGACACCCTCAATCGAATCGTAGGGCAGAGGACGCATCTTCGCCCTGTAGAACTTGTTCTTGAGAATCGGCATCAGAGTCTCGTTGATGAGCGTTGACTTGCCGCTTCCGCTGACTCCGCTGATCCCAATGAAGCATCCCAGCGGAAAATCCACACTGACATTTTTTAGATTGTTTCCTCTCGCACCCTTGATGCTCAGGAACTTGCCGCTGCCTGTGCGACGCACGGACGGCACTGGAATGGAATCTTTCCCCTGAAGGTAATCCAGAGTCTTTGACTTTCCGAATATGCAGTGTCCGGCGGTCTCCTTGTCCAGCGACGTAGGCACCTTCCCGTTGTCAGATGAATATTCCATCAGAGCCTTCAGAGGGGCGTTCAGACATATTCTTCCGCCTTTTTCACCCGCGCCGGGGCCGACGTCCACCAGCCAGTCGGCGTTCATCATCGTCTCGTAGTCGTGCTCCACGACCATCACGGAGTTGCCCTCGTCCCTTAACTCCTTCAACGAATTGATCAGCTTGCGGTTATCCCTTTGGTGCAGTCCGATTGACGGCTCGTCCAGGATGTAGAGCACGTTGACGAGCTTCGACCCGATCTGCGTGGCGAGCCTGATTCTCTGGCCCTCGCCACCGGAAAGCGAGGCTGTCGGGCGGTCAAGTGACAGATAGTCAAGACCTACGTCGAGCATAAACTGAACCCTTTCGTTGAGCTCCTTGAGGATGTCTCTGGCGATGTTGTTCTCTCTCGTGTTCACTTTGCCAGGCAGGGACTCGAACCAAGACTTGAGCTCGGTCATCTCCATCGCGGCGACCTCGGCTATGGTCTTCCCGTCAATCCTGAAGCATAAGGCATTTTCGTTCAGTCTGGTTCCGTGGCAGACAGGGCACACGATCTTGTCATCGATGTCCTCCACGATTCCGTCGAACGTGACCATCTCTGACAGACCGCCTTCCCCGACACGGAACAATTCGTCGCTTCCGAATATGATGTGGGATATCGCCTCGTCAGGAATCGAGTCGATGGGGTCGTACAGGGAGAAGTTGTATTTCCGTGCGATAGAGCGGATTATGTCATATTTCTTGGTCTCACGCATCTTCCCCAGCGGAACTATTCCCCCGTCCGCTATCGAGACGGAACGGTCCGGGATGATCGTGTCCATATTCACATCCACTATCATACCAAGGCCTTTGCAATGAGGACAGTAGCCTTCGGGAGAGTTGAATGAGAAAGAGTGCGGTGCAGGCTCCTGCAGGGATATTCCTGAATCAGGATCCACCAGATGCTTGGAGAAATGGCGGAGTTTGTCCGAGCCGAACTCCAGCAGGGCGACCGAGCCTTTGCCGAGGTTCAGGGCTGACATCACGGAGTCCCGCACCCGCTTCTCGTCACCCTCCGATGGCTTGAGTTTGTCCACAACCAGCTCGATGAAATGGCTCTTGTAGCGGTCCAGTGCCTCCACTTCGTTCAGCGGGAGGATATTCCCGTCCACTCTGACATCGGTGTAGCCGCGCTTGCGAAGCTGGTCGAACAGCTCGCGGTAGTGCCCCTTGCGGCCGATGACCAGAGGGGCAAGAAGGTAGCACTTCTTCCCCTTATATTCATTCATTATGAGGTCCACGATCTGCGCGTCGGTGTAGCGGACCATCTCTTTGCCCGTGACCGGTGAATATGCCCTTGACGCCCTGGCATAGAGCAGTCTGAGGAAATCGAATATCTCGGTGATGGTGCCGACGGTCGAGCGTGGGTTGTTTCCCGTGGTCTTCTGCTCGATGGCGATGATCGGGCTCAGTCCCGTGATGCTCTCGACCTCAGGCTTTTCCAGCACACCCATAAAGTGCTTGGCGTATGGCGAGAGCGTGTCCATATACCGTCTCTGCCCCTCCGCGTAGATCGTGTCGAACGCCAGCGAGGATTTCCCGCTGCCGCTCAGCCCCGTCACGACCACCAGTTCCCCTCTGGGAATATCCACGTTCACCCCCTTAAGGTTATGTGCCTCCGCCCCCCGGATCTCGATATATTCTTTCTTGCTCATCATTCAGTAATCGAAAATTAACGTGCCTTGGCTTAGGCGATATTCTCAAAAACCTTTGCCAAATCAGCGGCAACTTGTTTTTTTGCCGCAGACTAATTCCGCAAATTTAACGAATATTCAGTAAATTTGTAGTCAAGAGTAAAACAGACAATCAATGAGTCAGGATCATCAACTGAATATCAAGACATTTAATTTCAACTCGTTCCGAGAAAATTGCTATGTGCTTTGGGATGGGAAGGGAAATTGCGTTTTTGTGGATCCGGGGTGCTATTGGCCGGAGGAGTTCGCAAAGCTCAAGGAGTTGGTTGAGTCGGAGCGGCTGACCCCGAAGGCTGTGTGGTTGACCCACGGGCATTTTGACCACGTGCACGGGGTGCTGAGGGTCGTGGCGGAATATTCAGTGCCGGTGCTGATGTCACCTGAGGATAAGATGATTCTGGACAACAATCCGGCGGCAGTGAGGGAGTTCGGGCTCATCGCGCACGATTCCTCGGAAATCAAGACGGTTGATGTGAAGGACGGGGAGATTTTGGACACGCTGGAGGGTTCGCCTTTCAGGGTGATAACCACCCCGGGACACACTCCAGGCGGGGTCTGCTACTACAGCGAGACGGACAAGGTCCTGCTCAGCGGTGACACGCTTTTTGCGGGGACAATCGGACGGTCGGATCTTCAAGGAGGGGATTATGACCAGTTGATAATCAGTGTTATGGACAAATTGATGGGTTTGCCGGGAGATGTGGATGTGCTCCCGGGGCACGGACGCAAGACCACGATTGCTGACGAGCGTACCCACAACCCGTTCCTCCAGCCGTTCAACGAGCCGGAGGAGGATC
>CAVBMN010000123.1:0-5441 GCA_963596515.1 bacterium | reverse complement strand
CTTCCGGTTTCGGTACCGGCCAGCTGCCTGACAAGGAGGCCCAGATGTACTATGTAGGTCTGGATGACTTCTATCTCATCCCTACAGCCGAGGTTCCTGTCACGAACATATTCAGAGATGTCATTCTCGGCAATAATGACTTCCCGCAGAAAATGACCGCCTACACTCCGTGCTTCCGCCGCGAGGCCGGTTCCTATGGCAAGGACGTGAGAGGATTGAACCGTCTGCATCAGTTCGACAAGGTCGAGATCGTGCGCATCGAGAAGCCGGAGAATTCTTACGCCGCTCTGGATGAGATGGTTGCTCACGTTGAGGGCATCGTCAACAAGCTCGGCTTGAAGTACCGGATCCTCCGCCTTTGCGGTGGCGACTTGAGCTTTACCTCAGCCATCACCTACGACTTCGAGCTTTGGTCAGCGGCCCAGGGACGTTGGCTTGAGATCTCCTCTGTCTCCAACTTTGAGACCTATCAGGCGAACCGTCTGCACCTGCGTTACCGTGACGCGGACGGCAAGATGCAGCTCTGCCACACCTTGAACGGAAGCTCATTGGCTCTCCCGCGTGTGGTCGCCGCCCTGCTCGAAGACAACCAGAAGGACGACAAGATCGTCATCCCTGAGGTTCTCCGTCCTTACACTGGATTCGACTGCATTGACTAATCACAAAGCACCATTCTTCACCGTTTGTGGTGGAGATGGCCCTTTACGAGTTGTATGCCCAAGACAACCATCATAGGAATAGACCCCGGAACCAATATCCTTGGTTTCGGGGTTATTGATGTCATCGGCGGCAAGCCTGTGTTCGTGGATATGGGCGTGCTGGACCTTCGGAAAGAGGCGGACGCATATTCAAAACTCCGTCAGATCTATGACACCGTCACCGAAGTCTGCAAGACCTACCACGGCACCGAGATGGCGCTGGAGTCGCCGTTCTACGGAAAGAATGCCCAAGTCATCCTGAAGCTGGGGCGCGCGCAGGGGGCCGCGATGCTCGCCGCTCTTGAATATGGCATCACGGATATTTCTGAATATGCTCCCCGCGAGGCCAAGCAGGCGATCACGGGCAACGGGGCCGCCTCCAAGGAGCAGGTGAGCGTGATGCTGCGCAAGACGTTGAACGTGGATTTCCAGCCTGAGCATCTGGATGCCACGGACGCGCTCGCCATCGCCCTTTGCCATTACTACAATATTTCCAGCCCGCTTGCCAAAATCAAGAGTTCGGGAGGTTGGAAGAAGTTCATCAAGGATCATCCTGACAGGGTGAAATGATAGTTCCTGCCCAAGACCGCCTGCGTCGCTTCGCTCTGATATATTCATTTGGAACATTCTTTTTATTATTCCGCATTTTTTACCGTGTGGATTAAACCGTAGCCACGTTTTTCTGTCAAAAGAAGCGTTAGGTTGATTAGTTGTGTATTCCTTATGAACTTAAAGAAATTCATCACTTTTGTCGCCGGCATTCTGTCGGCTTTTTCTTTGGCCTTTGCCCAGAGCGGCGGCACGGTCACTTTGTCACTCACCGATTCATCCACCGGAGAGGCGATCGGGTTCGCGACCGTTTCCATCACGAAGCCTGGCAACACCAAGCCCTACAAGTATGCCTTGAGTGACGATAAGGGAAAA
Source organism: bacterium (assembly GCA_963596515.1). GTDB lineage: Bacteria > Bacteroidota > Bacteroidia > Bacteroidales > UBA932 > Cryptobacteroides. Next base: position 3,819 of record CAVBMN010000123.1, on the reverse strand, counting down.
ACGGTCTTTGAGAAAGTCGCCGCCGGGAAATATGTCCTGAAGGCGGAACTTCTGGGCTACAAGCCTCTGACCAAGGACATTGAGGTGAAGGGAAAACTGGATCTCGGGGCGCTGAAGATGGATCCGGACAAACAGGTGCTTGATGCGGCAAGTGTATCCGCCGCCGGCAACCCGATCGTGATCAAGAAGGATACTATTGAATATAACGCCTCGTCATTCAAGACAACCGAGAACGACGTTCTGGAGGACTTGTTGAAAAAGCTCCCTGGCGTGGAGGTCTCCGAGGACGGAACCGTCACGGCGAACGGACAGACAATCAGTAAGATAACGATTGACGGCAAGACTTTCTTCCTTGACGACCCGCAGCTTGCGTCCAAGAATATTCCAGCAAAGATCATCGACAAGGTGAAGGTCGTGGAGAAAAAGTCCGAGCAGGCTCAGTTCACCGGCATCGACGATGGCAACGACGAGACTGTCATTGACCTCTCTATTCAGAAAGGAATGATGAATGGTCTTTTCGGCAATGTCATGGCCGGAGCTGGACACGATGTGCGCAAACAAGTCTCTGGCTCTGAACTTTCTTCAGGCAATGGTGACTGGCGTTACCAGGGGGCTGGTTTCTTGGGTCGTTTCACTGACAAGAACCAACTCAGTGTGGTGGTCAACGGCAACAACACCAACAACCGTGGCTTCAATGACTTGGCCGGAAGTATGATGCAGGGAATGCGCGGAGGTGGCGGTGGAATGGGCCGTGGCAGCCGTGGCTGGGGACCGGGCAATGGAATCACTACATCCTGGATGGGCGGTCTGAACGGCAACACAAGCCTGTTCGACGGCAAGATGGATCTTGGCGGCAACTATCTCTACAACAACAACGAGACTTATGTTGAGGAGGAGAGCAAGAAGATCACCTACCTTGACGACCACAACCTCATCTATAACAATAAGGGATCCAATACGACAAACTCCGACGGACATCGTTTCGGAGTTCGTCTGGAGCATAAGTTCTCGGAGAACACCTCAATCCTGTTCCAACCTCAGGTAAGTTTCGGTAACGGTGATTTCAATGAGATCTCTGAGTTCTCGACCTTGACCGAGAGAAACGGTGAGACTTCCAATACCAACGAAGGTTTCACCAGCAACACCGGGTCGAACAACAACTGGAAGACCAACGGCTTCTTCCTCTTCCGCCAGAAACTCGGCAAGGCTGGCAGAACCCTTTCATTCAACGCTCGGTACAACTTCAGCGGCAACGAGACAAACGGCTTCAATCAGTCGTTGACAAGGACTTATGAGGATCTTGAAAACCCTTCAGATTCAATAATCAACCAGCGTTACAACCAGAATCAAGACACGAAATCTTTGAGTGGTCGTCTCACCTACACGGAGCCTCTTGGCAAAGGCTTTTTCGTCGAGGCGAACTACGAGGCTTCCTGGAACAGGACATCTTCTACTAAGAATACTTTCGACAGTGGGGTTGTCTCTGATTTCAGTGCTTCAAACTTGATTTACAATCCAGTAGGTGAGGTCGCCAATGAAGTATATTCAAGTGAGATCATCAACCGCTATATCAACCAGACGATCGGTGCGAACTTCGTTTACCAAAAAGACAAACTTCGTGCTCAGGCCGGTATGAGTGCCAATCCGACTTACACTCACAACGAGACCAGCGGCTACGAAACTTACGACAACCACGTTTTGAACTGGGCACCTCAGGCTATGCTGTGGTATGACATCGATGACAACACCAATGTGCGTGGTTTCTATTTCGGACGTTCGCAGCAACCGTCTGTCAACCAGTTGATGAAAGTTCCTGACAATACGAACCCTTTGAATGTCTCATTCGGTAATATGTACCTTGAGCCGTACTTCAACCACGATTTCAGAAGCGATTTCCGACACACTAACAAGAAGACTTTCCTTTCCATCAACGCCGGAATCGATGGTGGCATCGTCAAGAACGCTATTGTCAACGCCCAGTGGTACGGTACGAACGGTGTGCAGTATTCCGTTCCGGTCAACGGCAAGGATTCCTACAACGGCAGTTTCCGCGTGATGCTGAACACTCCTATCGCGAAGTCCAACTTCAGCATATTCAATATGACGAGGGCAAGTTATTCCCGATCTTCTTCTTATGTAGGTTCGTCCAATTTTGATATGAGTGCTTACTATGAGGGTGACAACTACAGTGCTGAGAACTTCCTCGCCGATAAATTTCTTGAGGATTTCCACACATTGGACTTCACTCTGAACAAGCTTCAGACCGTAGGGTTGACAGAGCGTCTTCGTATCACCTACCGCAATGACATCGTGGAACTTACCGCTGGCGGCCGTACCAGAATGTCAAAATCCTGGTATACAATCGCCAACCAGTCCACGAATATGACCTGGAGCAATCAGGTTTCCGCCTCGATGAACTGGACAGTTCCCGGTGGTCTTGGAATCATCGCCGACGGTAACTATAACTGGTACAACGGTTACACAACTGATCAAGGCACTCAGCTCATCCTAAATGCCAAGATCACGAAAATGCTGTTCAAGGATAAGTTCACATTGGCTCTAAACGCCTACGATATCCTCGACCAGGCCAAGAACCTCTCGATCTCCGACTCCTCGAACTACCACACCGAGACCCTTAACAACACCCTCGGCCGTTACATAGTGGTCTCCCTGACCTACCGCTTCGGCAATTTCGGCGGCAAAGGCGGTCGCCGTGGCCCTGGTATGGGTCGTGGCCCGATGGGACCTCCGCCTCCAAGGATGTAGTTTTACTGAATATTTTAGGACGGTCAAAAAAAAGACTATGGCGAATTTTGCGCGGTAGACCAAAATTCGCCATAGTCTTTTTTGATTAACTGCATCACAATAACACTTCAGGAAGTCTCCAAGCCGGAATATTTCTGACCCCGTCCTTTGACGGAAGAGATATCTCGTCGAGTGTTATGACGAATTTCTCATAGCTGTCGGTGATTTTCAGCAGTGGAGAATATTCCCTGTTGATAGTGTTGTCATCCAGCAAAAGATATGAGACTTGAATATATATTTTCCGGTCACCACGCTTCGCCACGAAATCAACTTCGCTTTCTCTCATAGTTCCGACATAGACTTTGTATGAGGCGCGGAGAAGGTCAAGATAGACAATATTCTCAAGCATATACCCGATCCCATAGTTGTAGCCGCCATAAAGATAATTGTGGAATGCTGTGTCGTTAGCGTAGTACTTGGCGTTGCCGCCTAGGGACTCTTTACCTTTTATGTCATAACGTTCGGCCTTATGGATGACGAATGTCTCCAACAGATACTCCACATATTGGGAGACAGTTTCATAGGAGGTCTTTCTTCGATTGCTGCCTAAGTAATTGACCAGATTCTGGATTGATGTCAATTTTGAGGAATTGTTAACCAAGTAAACAAACAAGTCCTCAAGGAGGGCTGTGTCACGCACTTTATGTCTTTGGATTATATCTTTCAACAAAATGGTGTTCTTCAGTCCTTCCACATATTGTCGTCGGGCTTCCTCATCAGACAGTTTCATCAATTCAGGTAAACCTCCGTGTTTCATATATTCAATATAATTCGGCTGCGTCTTTTGCAATCCGCAGATTGAAGAATATTCATCAAAGGAGAAGGGATAGATCTTGAACTCAACGTAACGACCGCTTAGCAAGGTTCCTAATTCGGAAGACAACATTTTGGAGTTGGATCCGCTTATGAACAATTCATACTCTGACGTACAGTCTTGTGAATATGAATTAACAAAGCGCTCCCACTCTTCGATTTCCTGAACCTCATCAAGGAATATGTATATTTTCCCCTCTG
>CAVBMN010000122.1:0-5463 GCA_963596515.1 bacterium | reverse complement strand
TCCGACTCCGCTCTCAGCGCCTCCCAAAACTACAATTCTGCTCATATCCTCAATTCTTTTATCTTATCTTTAACAAAGCCAGGGTCGAGACCGCCAGGATAACCCCGATCAGCCAGAACCTTGTCACGATCTTGGCCTCAGGAATGGCGTGTACCGGTCTGGAGATCAGCGCCGGAATGCCCTCCTTCTGGTAATGGTGGTGCAGAGGAGTCATCTTGAATATTCTTCTGCCCTCACCGTATCTTTTCTTGGTGTACTTGAAATACACTCTCTGCATAATCACCGAAAGCGATTCCACCAGAAATATTCCGCAAAGGATCGGCAGCAGCAGCTCCTTTCTCATCAGGACCGCGCTCACGCCGATGATGCCGCCTATTGTGAGGCTGCCGGTGTCACCCATAAACACCTGTGCCGGATAGGAGTTGTACCAGAGGAATCCCATCAGGGCACCCACAAAGGCTGACAGGAATATGGCGATTTCCCCGCTTCCGGGGATGTACATAATATTCAGGTAGTCCGAGTTGACCAGATTGCCGCCCAGCCAGGCAAGGATACCGAGCACGACTCCGACGATCGCGCTTGTCCCGGCCGCCAGCCCGTCCATTCCGTCCGTAAGGTTTGTGCCGTTGGAGCAGGCCATTATCACGACAACGATCATCAGCACGTAGATAGCCCATTTGCAGTACCATCCCCATTTGCCTTTGAAAGGCGAGAACCATTTGTAGTCAAACTCGTGGTCCTTCACGAACGGAATCGTGGTCTTGGTGCTCTTGATCACATTCTCCATCTTCCATCCGGTATCCTCGGCCACAAGCGTCTCCGTGTCCACGTTAAGCGATCCGGAGTTGCCTTGGGCGACCACATTTGCCTTTCCGGGAACAACCGGAACCTTCTCCCTGACTACAATGTCGTCGCTGAAGCAGACCGCAAGTCCGATGACAAGTCCGAGAACGAGCTGTGAGGCCAGTTTCGCCTTGGGATGCAGGCCTTCCTTGTTGTGTTTGAAGACCTTGATATAGTCATCAGCGAAGCCGAGGGCACCGCACCAGAGGGTTGTCAGCAGTAGCAGCTGGATGTAGATATTCCTAAGGTTGCAGAACAGCAGCACCGGAACCACTATCGCAATGATGATGATGACTCCTCCCATAGTAGGTGTGCCCTTTTTCTGCATCTGTCCCTCCAGGCCAAGGTCACGGATCGTCTCACCGATCTGCTTGCGCTGGAGCCAGCGGATGATCCTGCGACCGGCGAAGAACGAAAGAAGCATCGCCGTGACACTTGTGAGCATAGCCCTGAAAGACAGATAGGTGAAAAGCCCCTGTCCCGGAATGTCATATTGCCTTAGATATTCAAAAAGATGGTAGATCATCGCTTCCTCTCCTCCTTATTCGTTTGCATTGATGTCCCCGAACACATCGGCCACCACCTCGCGCTCGTCAAAATGACGGTGCTCGGTTCCGATTATCTGATAGGTCTCGTGCCCCTTTCCCGCAAGCAGGATCACGGCTCCGTCCGAGGCGAAACTGATCGCCGCGCGGATCGCCTCTTTCCTGTCAGCGATGAATATGGCTTTGGCCAATCCCTTGGACGTGAACCCTTTTCTGATATCGTCCAGAATGTCCTCCGTCCTTTCCGTGCGGCTGTTGTCGGAAGTGACGACAATCCTGTCCGCATATTCCTCGGCGATTTTCGCCATTTCTGGTCGTTTTGTCTTGTCTCTGTCGCCTCCGCAGCCGAACAGACAGATGAGCTCCTTGCCGTCGTCGATGTCCCTCAGGGTCTTGAGCACGTTCTCCAAAGCGTCCGGCGTGTGGGCGTAGTCTATGATCACCGACAGGTTTCTCGGGCCTCTGATTACCTCAAGCCTTCCCGGAGCCGACTCAAGGTTGCTGATGGCGACGAGGGTCTCGTCCGGATCCGCACCCACGGCGATGGCGGCGCAGTAGATCGCAAGAATATTATAGGCGTTGTGCTGGCCGATGAGCCTTGTCCAGGTCTCTCGCCCGTCGATCTTGAGCAGCATCCCTTCGAATGTCTCCTCCATAATGCGGCACGTGTGGTCTGCTATGCTTCTGCAGGAATATCTCATCACCTTCGCCTTGGTGTTCTGCACCATCACCTCACCGTTCCTGTCGTCGATATTGGTGATGGCTGTGGCCGTGGCCGGCAGGTTGTCGAAGAACAGTTTCTTGCAGCGGAGATATTCAGCGAATGTCTTGTGATAGTCGAGGTGGTCGTGGGTGAGGTTCGAGAATATCCCGACCTTGAACTCCAGCCCGGCCACACGCTCCTGCTCGACGCCGATGGAACTGACCTCCATAAAGCAATATTCACATCCTGCCTCTACCATCTCGGCCAGCAGGGAGTTGATGGTAACAGGATCGGCTGTCGTGTTGGCGGTCTCGCTCCGTCTTTTTCCGACATAGTTGGCTATTGTGGACAGAAGACCGCAGTTGTAGCCCTGCGCCATAAACAGCCTGTAGAGAAGGGTGACAGTCGTTGTCTTGCCGTTGGTCCCGGTGATTCCCACAAGCGTGAGCTTCTTCGAAGGGTTGTCGAAGAAATTGGCGGCCATTATGGCAACAGCGTGGCGGGAGTTCCCGACTTTTATCAAGACAGGCGAGGTCCCTGAATATTCAGAAACCGCCCGTTTGACCGCATCCTCGTCCTCATAGACGATGGCGGCCGCTCCGGAGGCAAGCGCCTTTCCGATGTAGGCGTGCCCGTCGCTGTCGTGTCCCTTGACGGCTATGAACATCGCTCCGGGAGTGACTTTCCTGGAATCGTTGCAAATGTCCGAGATCTCAAGGCTCAGGTCTCCCTGCACCCCGATGACTCCGCTGTCCTTTATGATGTCTTCAAGTCTCATTTCAATGTGATTGTTATTGTTGTACCCTTGGCCGCTTTCTGCCCGGCCTTCGGGTTTTGCGAGGCCACGTGTCCTGTGCCTGAATATGTGCACCTCAGCCCGCTGTTCTCTATCAGAAATATGGCATCCTTCAAGCCGAGTCCAAGCACGTCCGGAACCACCGGATTCTTTGGATCCACCGGATGAACCGCCTCACGATCCATAGTCATTTTCGGGACATTCCCGTTCCTTTCAATCTCGCCGCCCCATTCCGGATCCAGCATATAGATGGCATCCACGACCTCACGCATAGCCGCTGCCGGAGCGACACCACCATACAGACTGCCTCTGATAAGGCTGGATTTCATACAGATGATGGCGCTGTACTTCGGATTGTCCGCCGGGAAGAAACCGACGAACGTCGCCATATTATGATAACTGCCGTCCTTGGTGATGTATGGAGACAACATCCCATATTCCTTGATCTCCTCGCCGGAGAGAACCTGTCTTGATGTGCCTGTCTTTCCGGCCACTTGCAGTTTGGCTCCTTTAAGTCTGGTGGCCGTTCCTTCCGAGGTTACAGCCTTCATCGCTCTGAGCAAAGTGTCGGCCGTGGCCTTCGAACAGATCGAAGCGTTCAGTACGCCCGGTCCTTTCTTTGTCTTTACAACTCCGTCTTTCTCAATGCTTTCCACTAAATAAGGCTTCATCATTCTACCTTTGTTTGCGATGGCGTTGTAGAATGTCAGAATGTGCAACGGAGTTTCCCTGATGGCATAGCCTATCGCCGTGGCTCCCAGATCGGTCGAACTCCATTGCTTGGAGTCCGGAGACGGAAGGTAAGGCTCCTGAAGGCCGTCCAGATCGAAGTCGAACGCCTGCCCGAGCTTGTACATATAAAGCTTGTCCAGAAACCGTTTAGGGTCATCCGCATAGTTGTTGACGGCCAGATACCTGAACACGTAGTTGGATGAGACCTCGAAGCCGTGAAGGATGGAGATCTCACCGTTGCCGTTGATGTGCTCGTCTCTCGGATAGCCTGGAATCACACCGTTGTTCATCGGAATCACATCGTCCAGTGACTTGACATAGCCATCCTCGATCGCTGTCATAAGCGTGGTCGCCTTGAACACGGAACCAGGCTCGGCTCCGAAACCGACCGCCATATTGTAAACTTCGTTGAGGCTGCTGTCCTTAGGGCTCTTTGTCAGGTTCACCATCGCGCGGATAGCTCCGGTCTTCACGTCCATAAGCACCCCGCACCCTTCGGCGATTTTCGGGTTGGCCGCCATCTGCTTCCGCATAGCCTTGTCGAGTATGTCCTGGATTGTGATGTCGAGGGTCGTCCTGACATCCAGTCCGTTCACCGGCTTGACGTAGGCGCTGTCGTAGTTCTGGATCCTTTCCTTGTTGTCGGTAGGCCGGAGCCAGATCTCGCCCTCCTGTCCGTGCAGGGCGTAGTCATATTTCCCCTCAAGTCCTATGTGGTTGTTACCGTTGGAATTACTGTTGTCCTTGACGTAGCCGATGGTTCGTCTGGCCAATGTGCCGTAAGGGTATTTTCGGGTGTCCTTCTTGACGACGATGATCCCGCTCTTGTACTGGCCTTCCTCCATCAGCGGAAGCTTCTGAAGCCTGAGGAGCGTGCCCCTGTCGATGTTGCCGCCTAACTTAAGGTATTTGTTGCCGTTCCTGCGCCCGTCAATGATGGATTTGAATATCACAGGCGCATTCATATCCATCTCTTTCGCGAAGCCTTCCGAGAAAGCCCTCGCCTTGTCCTGCCACTCCTGCTCAAGGTTCTTTCCAGTCGGATTCTTCTTCATCTTCTCCTTGAAATAGTCCTTGCGCACGGTGCAGTCCATCCTCAGCTCGTACATCGGGGTGGACATCGCCAGCAGCTCGCCGTTGCATCCGATGATCGCGCCTCGGTCAGGGGCTATCGTGCTTTTGACGACAGGAGGGACAAAATATTTCACAATCCTCTTGTCCAGTTTCCAGAAACACTGAATATAGATGATCCTGCCGACGACAATGACTCCCAGAATCAGGACAAGGGTATAGAGCAGGTACAGAATCACCCCGATCCTGTCCCGCTTCTTCCTGTTCGTGTTCTGTTCAGTCTGCGCCATAGTCTGTCCTATTTTTTTAGTCTATCGGCCGGCTTGACCGGCATCGCCAAATCGGAGCCTGAGTCCTTGAGCATATCCTGGATGGTGCTGAGCCTTGAATATCCCGCAAGCTCGACCGTCTTCTGGGCGTGGTAGATCTCGATGTCGGAGAGTACCTTACGGTTGTCCTCGACCCTTGTGAGCGTCTTCTCGATCTTGAGGCTCAGCCAGATGCTGACCCAGAAGAGAAAGAATGTGTAGATGATGTGTATGAAATAGCGTGAGACGTTGAGCCTCAGCAGCAGTTCACCCTGAAGGATGGCCAACCCGGCGTTGCCAAGCCATTTCCAGATGTCAGAAATCTTCCATTTCCTCAGCTCCGTCATATTCCTTGCCCTCCATCGTTTTTCTCGGCGATCCTGAGTTTTGCGCTCCTTGCTCTTGTGTTGGAGGCTATCTCGTCCTCCCGAGGCAGGATCGGCTTGCGGTTCACCGCCTTCAGCG
>CAVBMN010000121.1:0-5603 GCA_963596515.1 bacterium | reverse complement strand
TCAGTGCAGCAGCATTCCAGAAATCGTTTGTTTTCCATACCGCAAAGTTAGGCAAAATCCGCTCACAATGGGCGCTCACATAGCGGAGGGCTCAAATAAAATGAAAAATTTTCATTAATATTTTTTCATTACAGATAGCAATTTTACTAATGTGCTTGTTTAACAATCGTAAGATTTCAGCCGCCCAAAGCAAAACCATAATAATCACAAAACGGTTGAAACACCTGCTAAGCAACTGATTAAAATTTTACACACCTATTGGAATATTCAGAAATATTACATATTTTTCGCCGTAAATCCATTGAGCCTCTTGCCGCTACAAGGAGTTATGGTTTTAATATATTACGTTCCGTAAGCATTTTAAAGCATATTCCCGTAGCAAAACAAGCACTTAAGCAAACAATGATAATATTAGAGTCAATGTTTAACTAAATTTTTAGGCTTATGAGTAAAAAGATGTATTCTTTGTTGCTGTGCCTCTGCTTAGGCATCTGCACAGCATTCGCGCAGAACATCACCGTCAAAGGAACCGTGACTTCTGCGGAAGACGGCCTCCCGGTCGCGGGAGCCTCTGTGTTCGTTCAAGGGACAACGAACGGCACTGTCACCGACATTTCGGGACAGTACTTCCTCAAGAATGTTCCGGCAGGAAGCACTCTGATTTTCTCCTGCATCGGTATGCAGGATGTCAAGAAGACTGCCGACAGGGTTGTGGACGCTACCCTCTCCACCGACAACGAACTTCTTGACGAGGTTGTCGTCACCGCCCAGGGACTTACCAGAAAGCAAAAAGCCATCGGCTATTCCGCACAGACAGTGAGCGCAAAGGAACTTACCATCACCCACAGCGCCGATCTTGGCAACTCCCTCGCCGGAAAGGTGGCCGGAGCTCAGTTCTGGGGTGCGGGCGGATCGACATTCAATGAAGGAAAGATCATCCTGCGCGGAGCCACTTCCTACAGCAACGCCCAGGGAAGCGAGCCAATCTATGTGGTGGATGGAGCCATCGTCTCAAGAGCTTCCGTGAATATGGAGGATGTGGAAAGCCTGAACGTCCTGAAAGGGCCTTCCGCCACAGCCCTCTACGGATCCAGAGGAGCCAACGGAGCCATTGTCATCACCACAAAGAAAGCGGCTGACGGACGCAGCACACTTGAATTCTCAACAACGACATCAGTAGAGACATATTACAATCATCTGGACATCAACAAACTCTACGGTGGAGGCTCCAGCGCGGCAAACATATCCAACGCGGCGGCCAAGTCTTCTGATCCGGAGTCAATCGACTGGACATCGCCGACGAATCTGTTCACCAAACTCGATGACGGCTCTTACCTTATGGACAACGACAGCGACGAGAACTGGGGACCTCGCTACGACGGAAAGACGCTTGTGCGCTCCGGTCTTTCGTGGGATCCGACTTCCGACAAGTACGGCAAGGCAGACACTTGGGAGGCACGCCTGAACCTGCGAGACCTCACACGTGCGGCGTGGACGAACAACACAAACGTCGCATTCTCCAAATCCGGGAACGGATTCAGGACAAGAGTGGCATTCAACAATGTCGAGCGTCAGGGTATAATGTACAACTCCAAGGCGACCCGCCGTTCACTCAGCGTGACAACCTCATTCAAGCCGACCAACTGGCTCAACGCCGATGTGAGCTATAGGTACCGCTACCGCAAGACAAAGAACGCCGCCACGGAAGGATATTCAGAGGCAGGAAACGTCATCTGCGACTTCACACAATGGGGACAAACCAATGTTGATCTGGCGGAATTGAAAGACTACCAGAGGCCTGACGGCAGTTGGCGCACCTGGAACATCGTCAGCCCAGACAATCTGGCCGCCAATTTCCACGATAATCCATACGGAACGCTATACAACTTCAACATATTCAGTTACAATAACTACCATCTTGTCACAGCGGATGTGTATTCACTGTTGCCGAATGACGTGCGTGTCGGAGTCCGCGTCAACAACAACATAAGCACCAGCCGCTACGATGCGAAATACGGCAACGGCTCCACCGCCTTTGATCCATATTTCCGCACCTATCACACTCAGGACAATGATTTCACCGCACAGGCTTATGCCACTTGGAACGACCATTTTGTCGATAACCGCCTCTCGGTGGAGACGGCATTGTTCGCGGAGACCAGGAAGTATGACTATTACTACCTCAACAGCTACACGAACGGAGGTCTGTCAGTCCCTGGGTTCTTCAACCTTGCCGCATCCGCAAGCACCTACAGCACCAACAACAGCGAGACTCATTTCAAGACCCGTTCGTTCTTCGGCACCGCTACAATAGGCTGGGATGACCTTGTCTATCTTGACGGATCTCTCCGTTACGACATAGACTCCCGTCTGGCCAATGACAACAACTCATTCCTCTATGGAGGAGGTTCCGTGTCCTTTATGGCCAGCAAACTGATCAATGCGTCCTGGCTCAACTTCTGGAAGATCAGAGGTTCGGTGGCACAGGTGGGATCCACTCTCAGCGCCTACAACATCTACCCGACCTATACCGTTGGCACCAAGGCTCACGGATTCACGACAATGTATGAGCCTAACACGCAGGTCAACTCTTCGATCAGGCCTACGATCTCCACATCCTACGAGGTCGGAACAGAATTCAAACTCTTCGGCAACAGACTCTTCGGAGACATCAATGTGTACCGCAAGGACACCAGGAACGACATCATCTCAGCCAACGTGCTGCCTCAGTCCGGCTACGCTTTCCGTAAGCTCAACGCCGGTATGGTACGCAACCAGGGTATCGAAGTGGTTCTCGGAGGCACCCCTGTACGGACACGCGACATAGAATGGACATTGTCTGGCAACATCACCAAGAACAACAACAAACTCATCCGCCTTGCTCCGGATCAGTCTGAGTACACAATCTACTGGACCAAATTCTACGATGCCTGGTACCTCAAGGCCATCGAAGGAAAGCCGATCGGTGTCATTACATCCGGATCGCGCTGGGTGACGAACGACGAGGGGAAACCTGTACTCCAGAAAGGCAACGCCGCTTGGGGAGACGTCAGACCGACCTGGGAAAGAGGCGTTGAGGAGGAAGTCGGAAACGTCCAGCCTGACTTCACAGGAGGATTATCCACCTCATTCAGGTACAAGAATGTAACCCTTGCGGCCTCGCTTGACTTCAGTGTCGGCGGACAGCTTGTGTCGTGGACCAATATGTGGGGAACCGGCTCCGGAGTCCTTGGATCCACAGCAAAAGTCAACAACAGAGGCGTGAACGAGCGTGAGCCTGTGGCCACAGGCGGAGGTGTCTATATGGAAGGAGTCGACGCCGACGGCAATCCTCTGTCCGGCTATGTCGATGCTTACAGGTACTACCACTATCTCGCCTACTACAATGGCGACAACTGGGTTTATGACAAGACCTACGTCAAACTTCGCGAGCTCTCGCTCAGGTATGACATTCCCGGCAAGATCCTCAAGAAGGCAGGGATAGGCCTGACCAACGCAAGTGTGGCATTCGTCGCCACGAACCCGTGGCTCATCTACTCGGCCTGCCCTAACATAGACCCGTCCGAAATCGCAGGTGTATCCTACAACTATCTTGAGGGAGGTCAGGCTCTATCAACAAGATCATTCGGATTCTCAATCAATCTTACTTTCTAAAGCATAGGAGATGAATATTATGAAAACCATACACAAGATACTTCTTACGGCCGCGGCCATCGCTGTCACATTACCGTCGTGCGATAGCATCACGGATTTCGGAGACATCAACAAGAGTCCGAACGCCCCGTCAACAGCGTTCACCGAATACCTGTTCAGCTATGCCTGTCAGTACGTGCCATATTTTGTCCTTGGGTCCACCACCAACGGTTACGATCCGTGGCAGCAGGAATGGGCCGGCTACCTGTCAGAATCCAAGAATAATCAGTACGGTCCTCTCGGAACCACAATACAGTACTCCGCAAGCAATCTCTACCTCTATCCTCTCAAAAATCTGAATATGATCGTTCAGATGAACGAAGATGAAAGTCAGAAGGATCTTTCCAATGTGAAGTCATTCGGTTCCAACGCCAACCAGATAGCCGCCACAAAGACCCTTGCCGCCTATTTCTATATGTCACTCACCGACATATACGGCCCGATCATCCTCTCTGAAGCCTTCAAAGGTTCCTCCGAGGACAACTGGAAACCGGCCTACAATTCTCAGGAATCAGTCTATACACAGCTCGATGAGTCTCTGTCTGAGGCTTACAAGCAGTTTGACGAAAGCGAATCCTTAAGTTCGGCGGACATCCTCTACAACGGCAATATCTCCAAATGGAAGAAATTCAACGCCTCCCTGCGTATGCTGCTGGCAATCAAGTTATGCGATGTCGCACCTACTGTAGGCAAGACACGTTTCGCCGCCGCCTACAACGATGGAGGTATGGAAAGTGTCTCCGACGGCTTCTATTACAGTTACGACGAACTCACATGGAACCGCCTCTACTACTGGTGCTCGCCGGACTATTCCGCGGCAGGGTTCAACATAGTCCCGAATATGTTCATCGTGGAGCAGATGAAGTCATTGAAAGACAACAGGATGTTTGAATATTTCGACATCGAGGGCTACAAGGGAGCACGTGACGAGGCCACCTTCCCAAGAGACCAGCACAGCTCATTCTATGGAGTTCCGTTCGGCCTCTCCGACAATAATTCGGTGACAGCTTTCAGCAACTGCTGCTGCAGCATAAGCGACAGGATGCTTGCTGTCGATGCCACATTCCCGGTGATTCCGACAGCGCGCGTCCTTCTCACAGAGGCGGAGGCCGCTTTCAGAGGCTGGATCTCAGCTGATGCCAAGAGCCTGTACGAGAAAGGCATCAAAGCCTCGTTCGAGCAGTGGGGAGCTACCGGAGCTGATGAATATGTAAACTCAGAGACTGTGGCCTACAATCCTTCAAATGGACTTGAGCAGATAGCCATCCAGCGCTGGATCGCAAGTTACCTGTCAGACGGTGTCGAGGCGTGGTCAGACTGGAGAAGACTGGATATCCCTTACCTCCCTGTAGGTCCTGGCGCCGAGATAATCGGAAACTCGCACTATCCTTACCGCATCGGCTATTACTCCGACACTGACATCGCCTACAACAAGGACAACTACCTTGAGGCCGTAAAGCAACTTTCCGGAGGAGAGGACAACACCAGCAACAGAGTCTGGTGGGATGTCGCGGACAACAGGACAGGAATCCTGACTGGCGCACAATGCACACCTCCAAGTCTGTAGGGTAATAATCGCCATGACAATAAAAGGATACCCCAAAAGTCTCAGGGGTCGGAGCGAAGCGACCGAAGAGGTTTGGGGAATCCTTTCCCCATGCCCCTCAGGGGCTGTCACGAAGTGACTGGGGGTTGAATATATAAAAAGAGAGGACGGGAGACCGTCCTCTCTTTTTATATTCAAGTCCTCAATTAGTCGCTGAGAGAGAATCTCTTGAAAGCGACAACCTTGGCCTCTGGATCCACAGACTTGATGTACTCGGCCACAGTCTTCTTGTCATCAGACTGCACGAACTCCTGCTCCTCAAGAGTCTGCTCTTTGAAGAACTTCTGGATACGTCCGTTGGCGA
>CAVBMN010000120.1:0-5779 GCA_963596515.1 bacterium | reverse complement strand
CGTCCCTTTGATGTAATCAATCATATTCAAAGATTTTTGTTCAAGGCAAAATTAGCATTTTTGCGCCAATTACGCTCCCTTTATGTATTCTTTCTATGAATATTATTGTGTGTGGTTTTGATGCTTCGACATACTCAGCAACCAACATATTTCGATAACAGAAGTTGTCATTCAGTATATATTAGCAACCTCTAAAATACTTTGGTCACTGATCCTGTCGAAGTGGTCGTTTCAGGACTTTATGTGTTAGGCACTTTGATGCTTCGGCAGGCTCAGCAACCGAAGTCTCAGTGACCTGAAGTTATCGTTGAACTTTCTTATATTAATATTCACGCCCGCCATTTCAATAACTGTCCGTTCTTCCAATGCTTTTGATTATATTTGCAAGATTGAATGGAGGTTTGACAATGAATATTCAAGAACTCAGAAATATATTTCCGGCGCTTTCGCGCACTGTCTATGGCAAGCCGCTTGTCTATTTTGACAATGCAGCCACGGCCCAGCGCCCGCAGTCGGTCATCGACAAATGGACTGAATTGACGGTCGGAGCGAATGCCAACATCCACCGTGCGGTACACAAACTCGCCGCCGACGCGACCGAGGAATACGAAAGCACGCGCGATGCTGTCAAGGAATATATTAATGCATCCGCTCGGGAAGAGGTGATATTCACTTCCGGAACGACGGGATCCATCAACCTTGTGGCATTTTCTTTCGGCGAGACGTTCGTCCATGAGGGTGATGAAATCATCGTTTCAGAGGCCGAGCATCATTCCGACATCGTTCCGTGGCAGATGCTTTGCCAGAGAAAAGGGGCAACACTGAAGGTCCTTCACGTAGATGAGGAAGGGCATTTGAGTCTTGAAGAACTGAAATCCTTGCTTGGACCTAAAACTAAGATTGTCGCTGTCGCTCAGATTTCCAATGTGCTGGGCATAGTCAATCCGATTAAGAAAATTGTAAATATCTGTCATTCAATAGGTTGTCCAGTCCTGATAGATGGTGCTCAGGGAATAGTCCACGAAAGTATTGATGTTCAGGATGTTGACTGTGATTTCTATGCTTTTTCAGGACATAAACTCTATGCCGCTACCGGAACCGGAGTCCTTTATGGAAAGCGTAAATGGCTTGATCAGATGGTTCCATATCAGGGTGGGGGAGAAATGATCGCTACTGTGAAGTTTACAGGTACGACATACGCTCCGCTTCCGGAAAAATTCGAGGCCGGAACCCAGAACATCAATGCCACGCCGACATTGAAGCCGGCTATTGAGTTGGCTAAACAAATGAATGATAAAGAATTGCTTGATAATCTGAGAGCCGTGTCCGAGTACTTGCTTCATGCACTGACGAGTAACCCGAGGGTCCATCTTTACGGCGTTCCACGTGGAACGGAGACGAAGATTCCGCTCTTCTCGTTCAGTGTGGATGGAGCGCACCACGAGGATCTGGCTTTGATTTTGGATAAGATGGGGATCGCTGTGCGTTCCGGTCAGATGTGTGCCGAGCCGATTATGGACCGGTTCGGGGTCACTGGAATGCTTCGCGCATCCCTCGCTCCGTACAACACGATGGAGGAGGCTGAATATTTCATCAAGTCGCTTGACAAGGCGATAGCGATGTTGGTGTAGTTGTTAACGGTCACTTCGAAGCTACGTGACTAAATAGAATATTTTAGATATAAATTAGATGAACACACTGGAGGAAGCAAAACAGTCTGTGATTGACGATTTCTCGATGTACGATGAATGGCTCGACAAATACGAGTATCTCATCGACTTGGGAAAGAATCTGGAAGCGTATCCTGAGGCGAAAAAGACTGAGAATAAGTTGATTAAAGGATGTCAGTCAAGGGTTTGGCTGGATTGGCGCCTTGAGGACGGAAAACTGTACTTCAAGGCAGACAGTGACGCTATCATCACAAAAGGCATAATATCGCTTCTGATCAGCGTATATTCAGGCCGCACTCCGAAAGAGATCGCCGCTGACGATTTCAGTTTCATCAACCAGATTGGTTTGAAGGAGAATCTGTCTCCGACCAGGGCAAACGGCCTCGTCTCGATGATCGACACCATCAAGGCTGTGGCTTTGGAGAACAGTTAGATTTTTACGCGACTCTGGTATTTATTGAATAGTCTGAGGTTACGATATTCCAAGAAAATTAGTTAGTTGTGAGTATGGGTATATTCAAAAATAATAAGGATAAAGAGGAAAAGGCGGCAGCACAGGGGCCGCAGGTGGAGCGGGAGAGTGAGGTTCTTTCCGCTGAGGATGTGAAGGCGCTCGCACCGCTTTATGACAATGTGGTTCTGGCTTTGAAGCAGGTTTATGATCCGGAGATTCCGGTAAATATCTACGATCTTGGCCTCATTTACGAGCTTGTCATCAACAAGAAGCACGAGGCTTTCATCAAGATGACGTTCACGGCTCCGAACTGTCCGATGGCTGATGAGGTGCTTGACGAGGTGCAGAGGAACGTCACTGATGTTCCCGGCATCAAGGCCTGCAACGTGGAATTGGTCTTTGACCCGGCTTGGGATCAGTCCATGCTTTCCGACGAGGCCCGTTTGGAACTTGGTCTGGATGACATTGATTCTTCCACTGGCAGGGTAGATCCCGGTGTCGGCCCGGACTATTCAAAGGAACCAAACTCATAATGGCGTTTGTCAGCATATATTTTTCCCTCGGCAGCAACCTTGGCAACCGCGAGAAGAACATCGAGGAGGCTCTCCGCCGCATGGATGAGGCCTTTGAAGGCCATTACACGGCTCTCTCGCGGCTTATCGAGACAAAACCGATGGGATTCTCCGGTGGCAAGTTCCTGAACGCCGTAGCCCTTTACAGAACTTTCCGACCAGAGATTCCGGCGGAAGACGCCGCCATTGAAGTGCTGCGCAAAATAAAGGCAATCGAGCGAGCGATGGGCAGAACCGACCCTCCTGAATATGACGGTACTGGCAACCGCATCTACCATTCCCGCATCATCGACATAGACATTCTTTTTTACGGCACCGAGCGCATTGATATTCCCGACCTAACCATCCCCCACAAAGACATCGAGAACCGCCCCTTCGTGATGATCCCCCTCCAGGAAGTCGCCAAACCCTCCCTCAAAACCGCCTTCCCTGAATATTTCAGTGCAGGATAAGTGTTTTTAATTCTGTTCAAACTACGAATATTTTTCGTCAAAATAACACGGTTTCAATAATCTAAAACTGTCAAAATAACGCATTTCGTACGTATAAGTTGTATCAATCTCAAAATTACTAATTAATCACAATATGGACAGTATTTACGCAATACTTGCTAATAATCCAGAGAAGATGCCTCAGTGGCTTAAGGACTACAAACCGGGAGACATAGTTTCATTCAAGGAATTTATGTCTTCAAGAATTGGATACTATCCAGGTAGCGGATATGATGGTTGCCTTGTAAAGACTTGTAATAAGGCTCATTGCGTTCACAGTTTTATTCATGTTGACTACGGCATAGCCGAACACGAATTGAAGTTGGAAGCTGAAGATTTCAATGCTTTTAACGGCTACCATGTCATCGGGAGGGTGGATTGGCGGGAATCAGATTTGGCACCGCATGGGCAGTATGCACCCAATTTCAGTATGATGAATAGAGAGATGGAACGATCCATGACATTCGTAAGGAAAGACGTAAATCCATATTGCTTTATGGAAATATATGAGCGTAATGATAATAAGGGTGATGATTGGGGAGCAGAACGTTTTGCCGTGACATTTATCTTCGCTGACGGCATCGCGACCTATTACCAACTATTTTGCAGAGAGTATCGCAAGGCACCATGGATTTTCCTTCTTCAGGACCATGGTTTCGGTGGCAATTATGCCGGTTTCGGTCATGGAAAACTGATGGAAAGAGTCATGGAGGTTAACGATTGCTGGCCTGAGAATGTACTCTGTGCCGATAATACGAGTATTTGGAAACACTATGAAATAGTGGACGCCGCCCCCGTTATCGGTGGAATGCACCATAATATTCGGTATCTCTACAGGCATGACGCGCTTCCACGAGTTTAAGCAATTGTTGCCTAGAAATCACTGTTAAGTTGGGGAATGAGCCGGCGGAATATGCCTTCGTACTGCGGAATTCAAAGTACATCGGAACCTGCGATTCTAAGGGCACGCTTATTCTTGATGGATCAATTTTCGAGCAAGGCGACACCCTTTCGGCCGTATTCGCTGGTGTTGGTTCTGATCACTTGTTGTTCAAGGAGCGGCAAACCTTTATCATCAATGCTATTCCGACTTAAACTTTCTCGGAAGGTGAAAAAGGTCTTTTAGGAGGACACATAAGGCGTTTTTCCTGAGATGGATGCAAGAACTGAAGGAATGCGTTTGGGAAACTATTATCAAAATTATCCAAAATAGATAATTCGATTTGGATTATCCAAAATGGATAATTATATTTGCCGGAAAAGTAATCAGGTATGGAAGCAGTTCATAATCCATTTATAACCAGAGGGTATATTCCTGCGGGATACTTCTGCGACAGGGTTGGTGAGACGCAGAGATTGGCGAAGTCGTTGATGAACGGGAATGATGTTGTGCTGTTTTCTCCTCGCAGGATGGGGAAGACGGGACTGATCGGACATGTTTTTGACCGGGAGGAAATCAAAAGTTATTACTACACGTTTTTTTTTGATATTCTGCATACTACAAGCCTCAGGGAGTTCACTTTCTTTTTAGGGAAGGAGGTGTTTAGGGCTTTACAGCCGGCAGGTAGGAAAGTTGTCGATAAACTTGTGGTGGCGTTGAAATCGCTTCAAGGTAAGATCACGTATGATTCCGTGACCGGGCAGCCTTCGTTCGGACTCGGTTTAGGGGATATTCAGAGACCTGAGTTTACCTTGGAGGAAATATTCACTTACCTTGACAATGCCGGAAAGCCGTGCCTTGTGGCGATTGATGAGTTTCAACAAATCAGCGAATATGAGGATAGTAATGTCGAGGCTCTTCTTCGTGGGTATATTCAGAAAATGAAAAATTGTCATTTTGTTTTCGCCGGGAGCAAGAGGAGCATTATGAGCGCCATGTTTCAGTCTCCGACCCGTCCATTCTATAAAAGTGCTGATCCTTTGGAACTTAAGGCTATTGATAAAGGCGTTTACTCGGATTTCGTTGAAAAGAAGTTCAATGAATATGGAAAAAGCGTCTCAAAGGCAACGGTCGAATATGTCTATGACCTGTTCGAGGGATATACTTACTATATGCAAAGGACTTTCAATGAGGCCTTTGCGTCGATAGACAGGGGAGAGGAGTGCTCTATGGACGTGGTAAGGAAATCCATTGACAACATCCTGCTGATGAATGAGGTTCAGTTTGCCGAGCAGATGTCTGGACTTACAGAAAACCAGAAACGGGTTCTGGCGGCCATCGCGAAGGAAGTGAGTGTCCGGAAAGTCAACACTTCAGCTTTCATTAACCGCTACCAACTTTCCACGGCCAGCGTTGTCAACGCCGCCATCCGCAAACTCTTAAAGGAAGACATCATTACCGTTGATCTGAAAGAATATTCCATCCCCGACAAGTTCCTTTGGCTTTGGGTTAGCCGGCAGTACAACAATGATATGATGTTTGTCCGGTGAAAGGTCAGGGAAGGTCAGCTGCGATTAGTCCGAATGTTTTTTGTCAAAATAACATTGTTACAAACATTAAAAATCGTCAAAATAACGTATTTTATAATGCTATTTTTGTCAAAATAGCGCAATAACTTAAAATATTTTCTATCTTTGTGTCAATAAATCAAG
>CAVBMN010000119.1:0-5782 GCA_963596515.1 bacterium | reverse complement strand
GTTTAGGGCTTCTCTGTCGCTTGATTACCTTATTACGCTCTTAAAAAATTTTGGCTTTTTGATGCGGTTGCCGTGGACTTAAATCCATACAATTATAAAATCAGGGCTAAATTACTCCTCTAAGAAATCTCCGAAATAAGGGCTTCTTGGCTCTATGAAAATAGGAATCTCTCTTTCGGAAAGCAGAGAATTCAATATAGTGGCAATCGATGTCAATTCCTTCGCCTTCTTTTCCCAATCCTTATGTTCGGCGCGTAAGATTAATTTTCTATCGCCAGGCATATTTATGCCTATCAATACTTGGACAAATGGGTTCCTGCGAAATCTTATCTCAACTCCCAGGACTTCAATCGATTTCAGAATTTCTTCCAAAACCAGCTTGTATTGTCTTTGCATTATCAGGAAGTCTTCTTCAGCCGCCTTATCTCCCCGCAAAAATATTAGATACTCTCTATCTAGCCATTCAGCGCAACGGGTAGAAATGCCGGGCAAATTGGAGTTGCCGGTAAACTCGCGCAGAAATCCATAAAGTTTTTCGGCATCAAGTTTATCCAAAGGAAACTTTTGAGAGTTCTTAAGGGATTGTTTATCATAATTGTAGACAAATTCCACAATAATATATTTCCTCCTCCCTTCATCTTGGGAATGTATATGGATGGAGAAATTATGTATCTCGAAAATTAGTGATTTGTCTGAAACATTGATTTTCAAACCAAACCCTTCAAGCAATCTGGCGCAATTGTCGATAATCGCTCCAATTGTTTCTCGGTTTTTTGCTGTGCCCAGCCAGATTTTGGTGTCTTCCAGAAACATTCCATAAGTCCCTGTGACCTGGTCTGCTGAAAGAAACCCTTCAACAATTTCTGAATATCTTGTGGCATTTACAAGAGCGAACCCTGGCTCCCAATTATATTTTTTTAATTCTTTTACCAACGGTGGCAACATTTGGATTCGGCTATCAAAATTTTCAGGGGCGACTGGGCATCTGAGATAAATATGGCTGCCAAGTGGAATGCCGACCATGTCGCTTCCATTTGAAATAGAATATTTGATTCCCTCCTTCTTAAGAATGGCATTGAGAAAATGAGGGAGGGCGGTCGCGTATATCTCCCGTTCCCGACGGCTTATCATTATAGAGCGATAGAGAATGTCCAATTTCTCGTTCCATTCCTTATTCCTTTCGGCAAAAATCACACCCAGAGCTGCTAATCGGATAGGGTTGAAATCTGCCGAACCATACGCATGCGCCTCATGATTTTTTCTACCATCGTTGTAGCGCATAATGAAGCGGGTATGAGTCAGATCGCCCGGAGCTTCAATCATCATAAAGAGTTGAAGTTTCCCGGCATTACCGATCTCCACCTCGTAGCCGGCTTTTCCGACAGAAGTGCATCCCGAAAATCCATCAATCTTCTTTGCTTCTTCAGCCGTAAAGTAATAATCAAGGATGCCGGAATTCCCATCCCTTTTCATCTTTGTAGATTCGCTACGCCTTTCTTCAATGATGGTCACAATCTGTCCAGGACTCTGCATGGGGCCGAAAGGCGATGAATCGATACATTCCTTGAGAATTGTATCAAGAAGCTCTCTTAGAGGGTGGTCAGTTTTCAGTATCACTTCCGATCCCTCAGGAGCAGGGCATGTATATTTTTGGTGCTTGATTGAGTTCATTGTATACTTCCTTGTCTGTGATAATCCAAAGCGCTTTGCATCGATCAGCGTTCTTGGGTATATTGGCGAGGCCATCGGTTATGATGATAAGTCCATCGTAATTATGTTCAGTAAAATAATCGAATAACTCATCATAACTCGTGCCTCCTCGCCCCTTGATTTCCAGTTTTCTCAAGACCTGTCTGACTTTTCTAACCGGCAGATAAAGATTGCAGTCGAAGAACACGAGATCAAAACTCTCAATGCCTTGCGAGAAGAACGTGTTCATCAATCCCAAAATGCGACGCAGATCCCAATTTGACATTGAGCCACTTGTATCAACTCCCACAAGAATGCTTGTGGTGTAAGTGCGTATAGAGCCCCTCTGACTGAAGCCATATCGACGGCTTGGACGCATTCTCGTCAGATTCCTGGACTCTCTGAGGACTGAAGTGCGGAATGAAGCAAGCACTTGAGCGATATTAGCAATCTTCGGACTGGATGCCTCGACAATCATCTCCATAAGACTGTCTGTCAGAGAACCCGGGGAATTGCAGTTTCGGCAGCGTTCCGAAAGATGTGCCAATGCATCCAGAGCCACAGGATCATATTGCCATAAAGCCGATTGCTCGTCCAATCCCTCCTGCGGTGATGTCGCGCCGGAAGCTCCTGTATCTGAATCTTCATTCGATTCTTCATTGTGTTTATCCAGATATTGAAGTTTATCCAGATATTGAAGTGCAAATACGTAATATTCCTCAAAACACATCCCCTCTGGCGGGTTCACAGGATTGTTTTCTATGAGGAATACGCAGTTTCCTACCGTATGCATCCAACGATTCGAATATCCATGTTCCGAAATCGACAGATCGCTCGCTATAACCATGGCAGAAAGATTTGCCATCGGAGGCTGTCTTTGATACGGATGACGAAGTAGTATTCTCAACACTTCTGTCTTGAGAAGCGACTCAATGTCTCTCCCATCCAGAGATTCCAGCTTAAGCGGATTATATTCTATCTTCATACCACCGCACCTTATATAGCAAGACATTTCCTTGTTGACTTCAAGAGAGTGGGTGCACAATGCATCAAACAATACAGGCTCCCTTAGAAACCATTCCTCTGAAATATCCTGAAATATCCCCTTTATATCACTTGTACCCATTATCGCTAAGAGATTTGACCAATTCAACGAATGTCCGGTATAGAAGCGGCCGGCGGGAGATAATAAAGTCATTGGCGGTCGCATAGTTATCGGATGCGAATATGTTGACAAACTGTGCGAGCGGTTCACGTTTTTCTGAGTCTTCTAGCCATTTTATATATTCAGTGAGACCGTTGCAGATTTTATCCTCTTGTGAAATTGAGAAATCATGCACATCTATAATTTGGAAAATTCCCTCGTTGATTGCCGCCAATTGCTCAAGTCGGGCATCTTTCAGCCGCGGAAGCACTGCTTCGGGTTTCATCAGAACGTCACGTGCGGTCAGATTCTGATCGGAAAGAGACTGAATGAATTTGGATGCAGCTCTTGAGCCAACGATTCCTGAGAGAAGTTTGAGAGTAAATGTATCGACTTTTACAATCCCCAGCATAATCCTGCCCACTCTTTCCCAAGCGCGTCGGTCCGGGAA
This sequence comes from bacterium, assembly GCA_963596515.1. Classification (GTDB taxonomy): domain Bacteria; phylum Bacteroidota; class Bacteroidia; order Bacteroidales; family UBA932; genus Cryptobacteroides. The sequence continues at coordinate 2,498 of CAVBMN010000119.1, read as the reverse complement.
TCGGTCCAAAGAGCCATCGCTTGCGCTGGGGCCAGCATCGAGAAGTCCTGGATTCACCGAAAGAAAATCAATTACCCTTCCATCTAATCCCTCTTTATGTGCCCATGTCAGCCAATCTGATTTTGAAGGTCTGAAGTCATAGACATTGAATCGTGAAACCAAAGCGGGATCCAGTTCCCCTACCTGATATTCGTCTCCACCATTGACTGCAGAAATTACACGGCTGCCTTCGGGCAGCTGTCTCCCTGCAAGCCGTCGATTAAGCACAAGATCCATAACAGACTGCAACAGTTCTTGACGAGCACGGTTTAGCTCGTCAAGAAACAAAACTATTGGTTTCCCATCAGTTGGGAACCAATAGGGAGGTATAAACTCGGTTTTGTCAGATTCTTCATTGATGCGGGGCAATCCAATTAAATCGCCCGGGTCGCTCATCTGACCCAAAAAAAGAGTAACGACCGGCAATCCTTGTGAAGTGAACCAGTTTGTGACAATTGACGATTTACCTATGCCATGCCTTCCTACAAGAAGAATGTTTTGATCCGCAGGAGTTATCTCGAAGATACGTTCCAGTTCCCTTGTTGTCAGCGAAACAATCATTTTGTGTTAATTTTATTTGTAGAGCTAAATGATTTTACAAACCACAGTTCTCTCATGAGAATTGACTAGATAATTAGAGTTAATCCTCATTTCTCGAGGATACCATGGGTTGAAATGAGGGACTTGACGCGGCTGGACATCTTTTCGACATTGTCTACTTTCTTGAATATGAGGAAGTAGGCGTGGTCTTTGGCAGACGTGGTGGGCTTGCGGACAGACTGTCTGGGCTGTCGCTTGGGGATATAGATGAACTTGTCGATTAGTTCGAAGTTCCCGTCGGCCCTGGCAAAACGGATAGCGGCATCGGCCAGCCATTCATTCTTCCCGGCATAAACAAGGTCGGTTGTCTTATACACCAGGATTCCTCCGAGGGCAAGCTTGTCGGAAGCGAGCCAGATCATGTCCTCGTTCGTGGCATACAGTTCTTCCAACGATGAGAAATGCTCGGTATGGGAAGCATCCTCGGACTCGCGGACAGCCGAAGAGAGGTCTACTACTACCGATTTCAGGCAATTGTTCGGCTAACTTCTTTACTGCAAAAGTATAATTAAGGTGAAGCATTTTTTGCGCCACCCTCTGATTAAATTTGCGGTATAATTCAAAAATCTCTAATATGACGACGATCATTTCCATAGGCAACGGCGGCTGTAATGTCGCTGACAGCATCAGAAAAAACGCGATAGGCTTTGAGGAAACTCAGTTTATCTACTGCGATACCAAAGCCGATGCACTCGCAGCACATGGAGATAGCAACGATGCAAAGCTATTGCTATCACAGGATATGACGGACTTCCCGGACATATTCTCGAAAAACAGCGAAACTGTGATTATCCTGGCAACACTCGGTGGCCGGATCGGCAATCTGGCAGCCCCTCTCGCAGCCAAGAAAGCCAAAGAAGCAGGGATCAAGAGGATAATCGGAGCCGTAACCCTTCCTTTTGATTTCGAGGGAGAGGTACATAGCGCTCACGCAAAAGAAACCGCAAAGGGAATGGCTCCTTTCTGCAATGAAATGCTGCTCCGTGAAAACGAGGAACTGATGAAGACCTATTCCGACCTCAATTTCATAACCGCCTTCAACTATGCCGATATCGACATGGTCAAGGCCATCGAAGAAATCATCCTCTAATCTATTATATGAAGATACTGCATCTATCAGACACACATGGTTGCCATCATCGGCTCCGGGAACTGCCCGAGGCCGATGTGGTTGTGCATTCCGGCGACTTCTGCATGGTCGGCACGGAACAGGAAGCCATCGACTTCCTCAACTGGCTGTGCGACCTGCCTTACAAGCACAAGATTTTCATCTGCGGCAACCATGATGACTGCCTCTATGGAAACAGTGTAGACGGACTCGATGAGAATGTCCACTATCTGTGCAACTCCGGTGTGACTATCGACGGGATGAAGTTCTATGGCGTTCCGATGTTCATGGACGATTGCGTCACAGACCGGCAGAGCCGCAACTATGCCAGAATACCCTCGGATGTTGATGTCCTTATCACTCATACGCCGCCTTACGGCATCCTTGATTTCGATGACGACATCAACTATGGCTCTGAAGAAGTTCTCAAAAAGGTGAATGAAATCCAGCCTAAGCTTCACATCTTCGGTCATATCCAACGTCATCATGGCCTTACGGACAATGGCGTCACACGCTTTTCCAACGGGACCATCATGAATGCGGATTACTCCAACCTCCAGGAGCCCAACTTGATAACGCTATAATGGCACGACTGACTTACGAAGAAATATACTGGCTTTCAAGATTCAGGGTGGAAACATCTCGAATCCTGGGGACTGATTGTTTTGAGCTCGTAGGTCTTTATAATGAAAATCCGGCTTATATGCCAAAAAAGGAGATGAAAAGTTTGTAAACTCACTGAAATAAATAT
>CAVBMN010000118.1:0-5792 GCA_963596515.1 bacterium | reverse complement strand
CTCTCCGCGAAAGGTTCGGAATCAACTGTGCCCTTGAATATTACGACACGGCGGACCTTATACGCATCGTGCGCCGAAGCGCGCGGATCCTGAATGTTACGATCGATGACGAGGCCGCCAAGGAAGTCGCCTTGAGGAGCCGTGGAACACCACGCATCGCCAATGCCCTGCTCAAGAGAGTCCGTGACTTCGCACAGGTGATGGGGGACGGACACATCGACCTTGACATAGCTCGTTATGCTCTTGACAAGTTGAAGATAGACAAGAGGGGACTGGACTCCATAGACAACAAGATTCTCCGCGCGATCATCACTACATTCAAGGGAGGCCCTGTCGGAGCCAACACCATCGCCACGGCGATCAGCGAGGATCAAGGCACATTCGAGGAGGTCTATGAACCGTACCTTATCAAGGAGGGCTTCATCGTGAGGACCCAGAGGGGGAGGATCGCCACCGAGATGGCTTACCATCATCTCGGACTGGACAATGAACTGGAATCAAGAAAGGAAGACAATGGCACGCTTTTTTAGGATATTCACTGTCGCTTATGCATTTATATTCATTTCGTTAAAAGCCTTTTGCTGCACTTCTGTGATCATTTCCGGGGGAGTGCTGGCTGACGGTCGTCCGGTGATGCTCAAGCATCGCGACACCGGCGAGCTGAACAACAGGATGGAATGGTTCCAAGGACCTGAATATTCATTCATAGGTCTTGTGAACTCACCGTCGCGGGGCGGGGAAGTGTGGTCCGGAGTCAACTCCGCCGGCTTCTGCATCATGAACACAGCCACCTACGATCTGAAAGATGATGACGTTCCTGCCTCCGAAATGGACAAGGAGGGGATTGTGATGTACAAGGCTTTGGGAATATGCCGCAGTCTACAAGATTTTGAGAATATGCTCGATTCGCTTCCCAAGCCGTGGGGAGTGGAGGCCAATTTCGGGATTATCGACGCACTCGGAGAGGCCGCTTATTATGAAGTGAACAATCATTCGTGGAAGAAGTACATCGTGGCCGACCAGCCCTGTGGTTACATGGTCGTGACGAACTTCACCCGGAGTGGCCGCAAGGAGGACCGCAAGGGAGTTGACAGGTTTGATAAGGCTTCATCCATAATGGCTTCCGCTGATGTGGCCACGATTGACCACCGATTCCTTTTCAATGAGATTTCTCGCACAGGAAAGCCGATCATGCGTGACATTACCTCCGCCTCGGTGGTTTTTGAAGGGGGTTCTTCGGGGATAGATCCCAGTAACACCGTGATGTGGACGCTTTTAGGAAGTCCGACAAACATTGCCTATGTGCCGCTGAAAGTCTTCGGAAGCGATCATATTCCTGACTACATGAAAAAGTCAGAGGGTAGTGACAACGCCGCCATTTGTGACAACGCTCTTGCCTTGAAGGAGGCTTTGGGCTTTGAATATGGCTGTGAGGAAGCTTGCAGGAAGGTCGAGGCTTTTGTCGATGATCGTTTTTCGAATGACATGTCAGTGCGGGCCTATGACCGCTTCACAAGACGGCTTTACCGCCGTTATCTTAAAATATGTGTGGGTAAATCGCCGAAAATGGCTCATAAAATTGCTGATTACGAGAAAAATGACTAAAATTGCAGACTTATTGCGATTTCATTTGGAATTTTATAAATAACATATTCAGAATATGGCCGATAAATTAATCTCAAAGATTCCTGACGGTCCTTTGGCCGAGAAATGGACCAAACGTAAGTCGGAACTCCGACTCGTCAATCCGAACAACAGAAGAAAACTTGAAATCATCGTTGTCGGTACCGGACTTGGTGGCGCTTCCGCAGCCGCTACTCTCGGAGAGCTTGGCTACAATGTCAAGGTTTTCTGCATCAGTGACTCACCTCGCCGCGCGCACTCCATCGCCGCACAGGGTGGCATCAATGCCGCTAAGAACTATCAGAATGACAATGACGCTGTCTATCGTCTCTTCTACGACACGATCAAGGGAGGTGACTACCGCAGCCGTGAGGCGAATGTCTATCGTCTCGCCGAGGTCAGCGCGGCCATTATCGACCAGTGCGTCGCCCAGGGTGTTCCTTTTGCCCGTGAGTACGGCGGCTACCTCGCCAATCGCTCATTCGGAGGTGTTCAGGTAAGCCGTACATTCTATGCCCGTGGACAAACCGGACAGCAGCTCCTTCTCGGAGCCTACGCCGCTCTCAACCGTCAGATCGCGGCCGGAACCGTGACAAGTTATCCTCGCCACGAGATGCTTGACCTCGTCATCATCGACGGCCAGGCAAAGGGTATAATTGCCCGCAACCTCGTGACCGGCAAGCTTGAGAGATTCGGTGCGCACGCCGTAGTGATCGCCACAGGTGGCTACGGAAACACCTACTTCCTCTCCACCAACGCCATGAACAGCAACGGTTCGGCCGCGTGGCAGTGCTACAAGAAGGGAGCGTATTTCGCAAATCCTTGCTTCGCGCAGATCCACCCTACGTGCATCCCTGTACACGGCGAGCAGCAGTGCAAGCTGACCCTTATGTCAGAGTCCCTGCGTAACGACGGACGTATCTGGGTTCCTAAGAAGATGGAGGATGTGATGAAGCTCCGCAAGCACGAGATCAAGCCTTCACAGATCCCTGAGGAGGATCGTGACTACTATCTCGAGCGCCGTTACCCTGCGTTCGGTAACCTCGTTCCTCGTGACGTGGCCTCCCGTGCCGCCAAGGAGAGATGCGACGCCGGATTCGGTGTGAACGAGACAGGTCTCGCTGTGTTCCTTGACTTCTCCGAAGCCATCAAGCGCCTCGGTCATCAGAGGGTTCAGGAGCGTTACGGCAACCTCTTCGACATGTACTTCAAGATCAATAACGTAAGCCCTTGGGAGGAGCCTATGATGATCTACCCTGCCATCCATTACACTATGGGCGGTATCTGGGTTGACTACGATCTTCAGACAACCATCCCTGGACTTTACGCCATTGGTGAGGCCAACTTCTCAGACCACGGTGGAAACCGTCTTGGAGCCTCAGCTCTTATGCAGGGACTGGCCGACGGTTACTTCGTGCTTCCTGTCACCATCGCCGACTACCTTTCACACAAGTTCGCAGAGCCTAAGACCGACATCAACAACCCTGCCTTCGACAAGGCTGAGAAGGATGTTCAGGCCAGAATCGACAGACTCTTCTCCATCAAGGGCAAGCAGACTGTTGACTCAATCCACAAGAAGCTTGGCAACATCATGTGGGAATATGTAGGTATGGCCCGCAGCGAGGAAGGTCTGAAGAAGGCCATCAAGGAGATCAACGACCTCAAGGCTGTCTTCTACAAGGATGTGTGCGTTCCTGGAGAGCAGTATCAGTTCAACCAGGAGCTTGAGAAGGCCCTCAGGCTTGAGGACTTCTTCGAGATTGGCGAGCTCATGGCCCGTGACGCCCTGAACAGGAACGAGTCCTGCGGCGGTCACTTCCGTGTTGAGAGCCAGACCGAAGAGGGAGAGGCCAAGAGAGACGACGCCAACTATATGTATGTCGCCGCTTGGGAGTACAAGGGAGAAGGCCAGGAGCCGGAGCTTCACAAGGAGCCTCTCAAGTACGAGTTCATCGAAGTTAAAACAAGAAATTATAAAGACTAGAATCGGCTATGGATTTCAATCTTAAGATATGGCGTCAGAAGAACGCCAAGGAACAAGGTCATTTTGAGACTTATCATATTTCCGGAATAGAGGAGGACGCCTCTTTCCTCGAAATGCTTGACATCCTTAATGAGCAGCTGATCCGTGAGGGTAACGATCCTGTAGCCGTTGACAGAGGCTGCCAGAGCAGCGGTCCGGTTTCTTTCGACCACGACTGCCGCGAGGGTATCTGCGGTGCCTGTTCGTTGTTCGTTGACGGCCGCGCGCACGGTCCGGACGATCACGTCACCACCTGTCAGCTCTTCATGCGTCACTTCAAGGATGGCGCTACCATCACCGTGGAGCCTTTCAGAAGCGCCGGTTTCCCTATCATCAAGGACTTGGTCGTTGACCGCAGCGCCTTCGACAAGATCCTTCAGGCCGGTGGATTCATCTCTGTAAGAACCGGTTCCGCTCAGGACGCCAACAATATTCTCATCTCTCACGAGAACGCTGAGAAGAGCATGGACGCAGCAGCCTGTGTTGGTTGCGGCGCTTGCGTGGCAACGTGTAAGAACGGCTCAGCAATGCTGTTCGTGGCCGCAAGGGTTAGCTCCCTCGCCCTGCTTCCTCAGGGTCGTCCAGAGGCCGCCAGAAGGGCCAGAAATATGGTCGCGAAGATGGAAGAGCTTGGCTTCGGCAGCTGCACCAACACCCGCGCCTGCGAGATGGAGTGTCCTAAGGGAATCTCCATCGACCACATCGCCCGTCTCAACCGCGAGTTCCTCAAGGCGAAGTTCTCTGAGTAGAATACTGATTGATTATAAATCAAGTCCGGTCACTGAGCTTGTCGAAGTGACCGGACTTTTTAGTAAATGATACAATTTTGGTGACTATCACATAATTATGTATCTTTACATAGTCTATGAATATAGGAGAGAATATATATCCCGTCGTAAAGCACAACAATTGTTCAGTGCTTGTTATTTCCATATTCATAACTGTGTTCCTTTATGTCCTTATGCCATTTGGTATGGACAGATATGACGGAAGCCGAATACTGTTTTCGCTCGGATTCGGATTATGTTCCTTTATTGTCTTGTTTTTCTTCAATAATGTCGTCAAGGACAGGATAATACAACAAAAATGGAATATATATTCAGAGCTGCTGTATATCTTCTTTCTTCTTGTTACGATTGCTGTATTCAATTATGTATATGTCTCCGGCGTAATGTTTAAATTCAAATTCAGCTTGATATTATTGCTGAAAATTGCATACTATACTTTTGCGTTCGGAATCATACCGTCTGCGATTCTGTTTTTCGTGAAGTACAATAAATACCTTTCTTCGAGAATTCCTGTCTCGAAGGATAAAGAGGAGACATTTATCGAAATCTCAAACGGTCTTTCTAATGCAAAGAAGGTAAAGATTCCGATAGATGAGTTCATATATGCTGAATCACAGAGAAATAATGTAGTTGTCTATTATCTCCACGATGGTGAACCTGTCTCCAAATCTATTAGGATAACCATCACTAAAGTGGCCGAAAACATAAAGTCAACGAGGCTGTTCCGATGTCACAAATCATTCATAATCAATCCTACTATGATTGAAAGTGTCAAAGGTAATTCGAACGGCTACAAAGTCAAGATGAAAAACATTAATACACAGATTGTAGTTTCTCGTAACTATGTCAAAGAATTCGTGAAGATAATGCCTGTTTACGGCATTATTTAGGAGTTCTTCATTTAGTGCCTTTTCAACACTGTAATCGAGAAAATAGGAAGCAATGACCTAGCAAGTTCTTTTGTAGAATTTGCAAGGTCTTCATTGACTTTCCTTCAAGGAGTTTTTCCAAGTGGAATATAGTCAATTATCCTCAATTCTTAGTTGTTTGTCAATGTGTATTGAAAACACGAAAAAGACTTGATATACTTGCACCTGAACTCGATTAAACACGTATTTGAATGATTGGATTTCATCATAAAACTTATTTCGTTGTAACTGTCATGATCTTATTGACAAGCGGTTATGTGCGCTGTTATTCACAGATCCTTTCTACAATCAGCGGTCAGGTGGTAGATGTTTCCGACCAACCTATCGTGGGATGTAATGTCTTTATTAAAGGTACCATTGAGGGGGGATTTTCCGATATGGATGGAAAATTCAGTTTTACCACTACCTGTTATGGTAACGTCACTCTTA
>CAVBMN010000117.1:0-5960 GCA_963596515.1 bacterium | reverse complement strand
TATGGATCAGATAGGTGGAAATCATATTGGTGATTCCGTTGACAATCAGCAGCGCGAATGCCGGGCAGATGAAGTTGCCGAACATAAACGAGAGGAAAGGGAACGCTTCTCTCAGCATAGGGAGCAGCGGATTCATCTGGAATGTCACCCCGCTCGGATCATAAATCATCATTCCGAACCCTATGACAGCCCCGATGGCAATGAAGTATGCCCAAAACAATTGGATGCCACGAATAACCTTTAATTCCATAATAATTTGCTTTATTATATTTGAATATTACCTGTTGAGCCGCATTGCCCTTTCCTTTGAGATAATGCCCAGACAAGGAATATAGCAGATTCCGAGCAGCAGAGCCACACCGGTTGATGACACCTCAAGCCAGAAGAAGCTATCCACCAGCATTGTGACACCCCAGATCGCTCTTCCGAATAACAGGACCTGCATCGTTACGATAGCCGCCTTCCGGAGCGGTAACCTACGAATGAGTCCGAGGGCGGAAAGGCCGTAGCACCCTGCGAGAAAAAACGCCATAGCTATGCAGATCGTAATCAAATATGGCAGTGCCGCCCCGTGTGCCGCTATCTCTTCCATAATCCCGTTTATCCCATAGATATTGAACACGGTCTCAAGGCAAAACAGGCAAGCCAGATGCCCCGTTCCGATCACAAAATGCAGAATCCCTCCCAACAAAACCAATTTTCTCATACAACAAATTTTTTATGAATATACCAATGAATATTAACGCATTCCCATCCAAGCCTCATTCGGAATGCAAATTTACAAAGCAACACAATCCATTACTATTAATCAGTATGGACAATGCATTTTATTTAATAAAATGATTGTTAGTGTGTTATATGTGAATAGTATGGACAAGTATACGTCCATCCATCTCTCTCGGACCAGTTTGGGCCACCGCAGCGGACAGTCGTTGGTCGCTTGCTCATTATCTAACACTTGAATATCTGTTTGATTTGTTTTATGAGATGAGATATCATTTGATTTTTACTAAATTTGCCTTGTATATTCATTTGATTTTTACGAGCTAACGGTCTTAATATTGATTAGTGATGAAAAGAGGATTGCTTGTGGCGGCAGGGATTGCCGTGGGAGTGCTTTCATTTGCCGGGACGAATGGAATAACGGCATATTCACAGCCACAAGAGGATAGTGACTCGACTGTGGCGGTCATCGCTTGGTTTGACAAGAGGGACACTATGACCTATTGGATCAACGAGGCGAGCTGGAGTGTCAAGGACGGGGACACGACCAAAACGTCAGGAGTTTCGACGAAGGTGATGCTCACTGTAACAGACTCCACAAAGAAAGGTTACAGAATTGAATATAAGTTTCTTGATTTTCAGAATGATACTGTGGCGGACTCTATGTTGGGCGATTTCCAGAACAGGCTCGTCGAGCGGTTGTCTGACAAAATTGTCGGCACATCAATCCTGTTCAGGACTGATGAATATGGTCATATCACAAAGTATGAGAATCTGAAGGAGATCAAGAAGCAGGCTAAGGGATTGTTTGACTCCGCTTATGAAGAGTTCCGGAAACTGCCGGTGATGGACAGCCTGAAGTCTGCGGGAGTCAATTTGGATGCGATATTCAAAGGTGTCGATGTAGGTGCGATTGTCGATGGCTACACCGAGGAGATAGAGTTGCTATTCAACTGTCACGGAAAGGAATATAAGATCGGTGATATTGATGAGCATTATGACGAGACATCTGACGAATATGCTTCCGACTGCCAGATGAGCGTTGGCTTCGACCCCGAGTCGATGGAATATGAGATTTCATCGACCGTGGACACGAAAATTCCGGCGAAGGATCTTAAGAATATGATGGGCGCGGTGTATGAAGTACTTTCCGACAACCCGTTGCCGGAGGATTTCGATAAGGAATATGACAGTCAGGTCAAAGAGGATATGCTTGTGGAGACTTGGCATTATTGGAAATATTTTGCCGATGGCTGGCCGTCTGAGGTAATCAGTCAGTCCTCCTCGAACCTGATGGGACGTGGCAAGCTTAAGCAGACGCAGATTGTCTGGGACTATCGCTCCGTTGGCAACTCACGGTAGTCTTGCCCTGCGTATTTGACTGTATGTCCGTTAATTATATAATACGACAAAGCCCCTGAATGAGATTCCATTCAGGGGCTTGTTACATAAGGATGCTCTATTTGACCTTGATGGAGTTCAGGAGGTCGAGTTTGCCGGTGTCGGTGAGGTGGATGATGAGCTCGCCGAAGAGGGTGTTCTGCCAGGCGAACCAGGCGCGGGTGAACTTGCTGGCGTCGTCCTTATAGAAGGACTCATGCATGAAACCGGTGCCTGCGTCGGTCTTCATCAGGGTCTCGACGCACCACTTGATCTCCTTGTCGTCCTGGGACGTGAAGGCCTTCATCATAATGCTCATCGGCCAGATGTAGTCGTAGCCGATGTGCGGGCCGCCGATTCCCTCTCCGGCCTTGCCCTTGAAGAAGTAAGGGTTGTCCTCGCTCCAGACGAAGCGGCGGGTGTTCTGGTAGATCGGATCGTTTACGTCGATGTCACCGAGATAGGCCATTGCGAGGAGGCTCGGAACGTTGGCGTCGTCCATCATCAGCTGGTTGCCGAAACCGTCCACCTCGAAAGCGAAGATCTTGCCGTATTTCGGATGGTTCACGACGGCATATTCATAGAGCGCCTTCTCGACTTCTGAGGCGAGGTCGAGGCATTCCTTCGCAAGTTTCTTGTTGTGGTTGACATCTGTCAGAATCTCGGCTGCCTTGCGCAAAGAGGTGACTGCGAAGAAGTTGGACGGAATAAGAAACTCGAACATCGTCGCGTCGTCGGACGGGCGGAAGGCTGATGCGATCAGACCGACCGGCTTCACAGGATTGCCTCGGCCGTCGTTGGACTTGGTGTCGAACTGGCGGTCGGTCTTTCTGGCGAACCTGTAAGGTCCCGGACCGTCCTTGCGCTGCTGCTCCTTGAAGGTCTTGAGGGTTGCCTGGATGGATTTAAGCCAAGTCTCGCCGAAGACGGAATCGTCACCGGTCACCTTCCAGTACTGGTAAGCCAGACGGATCGGGTAGCAGTGCGAGTCGATCTCCCATTTGCGCTCGTGGTCGTAAGGGTTCATATCCGTCAGGTCGGACTCCCATTCGCTGCCGGTAGGGCCTTCGTTGAACGCGTTGGCATAAGGGTCCAGGCAGATCAGCGAGAACTGGCAGTTGATCACGCCCGCGAGCATATTCTTGAGGTGTTCGTCCTGGTTGGCCAGCTGGATGTAAGGCCAGACCTGCGCTCCGGAGTCCCTGAGCCACATCGCGTGGATGTCACCTGTGTAAACGAACGTCTTGAAGTTGCCGTTCTCGTCCTTGCCGAAGTGGACGGTGGTGTCCAGAGTGTTCGGGTAGCAGTTGGCGAACATCCAAGCGAGGCGAGGGTTCTTCAGGATGCCCTGCATCTGGGTGATCTTGCTCTCGACAGCCTCGGAGCGGAAAAGTCTTTTTTCAGGGGCCGGACGCTGCGACTCGTAGGTCTTGGTGTTGTTGGCAGTCGCTTCGACAGGCTCGGCGACCGGTTGGTGAGCCTGTCGAACCATACCCTGCGCCAAAGCGCCGCCGAGCAGGAATATGGCCGAAGCCAGAAGTAATGTGCGTTTCATCATTTATTGTTCATTAGTGTATGAATATGGTCTGTCCTCCTTCGCGGTGCCTCTCACCGTGTCAGGTTCGGACCCTACAAGATACACAATTTTCGCTCCATCGGCAAGGTCTTCGTGGCGGAAATAGTTTCGGTTCCAGTCTTTGCCGTTGATTTTCACACCTTTGACATAGAAGTTGTCCTTGGAATTGTCAGGGGCTTCCAAAGTGATGACCTTCCCGTCCGGACGGCTGATCACAGCCTTCTTGAACAGCGGAGTTCCGATCGCATATTCATTGGATCCAGGGCAGACAGGATAGAATCCGAGGGCCGAGAAGACGTACCACGCGGAGGTCTGCCCGTTGTCCTCGTCGCCGCAGTAGCCGTCGAAATTGGAGTTGTAGAACCTGTCCATCACCTCGCGGATCCTCTGCTGCGCCTTCCAAGGCTGGCCGCACCAGTCGTAGAGGTAGAGCATATGCTGGATCGGCTGGTTGCCGTGGGCGTAATTTCCCATATTCATCACCTGCATTTCCCTGATCTCGTGGATAGGGAAGCCGTAGTAGCTGTCATCGAACACAGGAGGAATAGTGAATATGCTGTCGAGCATACTGGCGAAAACCTCGTCTCCTCCCATCAGGTCGATCAGACCCTGTGGATCATGGAACACTGACCACGTGTAGTGCAGGCTGTTGCCTTCCGTGAAGTTCCCGCCCCATTTAAGAGGACTGAACGGCCTCTCGAACGAGCCGTCCGCGTTCTTCCCGACCATCAGTTTGTACTCCGGATCGTAGAGATTCTTGTAATTGAAAGCCGCCTTCGCATACGGCGCAAGTTCCTCCTCGCTGCGACCTAAAGCCTTGCCGAACTGATAGATGCACCAATCGTCATAGGAATATTCAAGTGTCCTCGCCGCATTCTCGTTGATGCCGACATTGCAAGGGACGTAGCCGAGGCTGTCGTAATATTCCCAACCAAGGCGGCCGGTGGAGCTGACCTCTGGATGGACAGCGTGCGCTCCGTGGGTGACGGCCTTCCAGAGTTCTTCCGCATCGTAGCCGCGAAGCCCTTTGAGCCAAGCGTCCGCGACGACAGAAGCGGAATTGTTTCCGACCATGCATCCCCTATGCCCAGGGCTTGACCATTCCGGCAGGAAACCGCTTTCTTTCCAGGTGTTCACCAATCCTTCCTGCATTTTCACGTTCTCGTCAGGAGAAACGAGGTTCAGAAGAGGGAAGAGGCATCTGAATGTGTCCCAGAAACCGGTGTCGCCGAAAAGATAGCCCTTGTGGACGGCTCCGTCGTAAGGACTGTAGTGAACCCTTTCGCCGTCGGCGTTGATCTCGGACAGGTCGCGCGGGAACAATACTGACCGGTAAAGGCAAGAGTAGAATGTGCGCAGATTGTCAAGGTTGTCGTCCTCCACGGCGATCCTTCCAAGAACCTCGTTCCATCTTGCCCGTCCGGCCTGAGCGATCTCGTCAAACGTTCTGTTACCCAACTCGTTGAGATTTAACTCGGCCTGTTCCTGACTGATGAACGAGGACGCTACCTTGAGGTTGACTTTCTGTCCTTTGACCGTCTTGAATCCGACCATCGCGATGTGCCCGTCGATGGCCCGAGTCTCGAACGGAGTGTCGGAGACCACCACGAACCAATTCCGGAAATTCTCGGTCACGCCACCGTGGTTCGCGGTCGAATAGCCCACGATCATATTCCTGTCTTTCATAACTTCAGCGTGGCCTCCGTTGTAGGCGTCCACCACGAGGTAGGACATCTCCTTTTCAGGGTAGGTGAGCCTGAACGCCGCCGCCCTTTCTGTCGGGGCGAGTTCCGCAACCACATCGTGATCGGCGAGATAGACCTGATAATAGTAAGGCTTCGCTGTTTCCGCCTTGTGCGAGAACCAGCTCTGACGACCTTCCTCATCATAGACAGGGCCTGTGGTCACAGGCATAATCGAGAATGAGCCGTAGTCGTTGATCCACGGACTTGGCTGGTGTGTCTGCTTAAGTCCACGGATTTTGGTTGATGAATATGTGTACGTCCAACCGTCCCCGTTGGCTCCCGTCTGTGGAGTCCAAAAGTTCATTCCCCACGGCAAAGCAATCGCCGGGTAAGTGTTACCGGTCGAAAGCTCGTAGGTCGAAGCCGTGCCCATCAACGGGTTCACATAGTCCACAGGATCCTCCATCCTCATTTTCTCCGGAGACCCGCACGCCGTGGCGACCAACGCCACCGTCAATAGTATTGATTTGATTTTCATCTCTTCTGAATATTTCCGCTAAGGTACATCAATTTCCACTGGCTCGGAATAGTTCCAC
>CAVBMN010000116.1:4180-6166 GCA_963596515.1 bacterium | reverse complement strand
TTATTAAGCTGAATCTTATCATCCAAAGAAGCCAATAAACGCCCGATGGCTATTTGCTCTTCAAGTTCAGGAACCCACACAGTGCAGGCTTTTATCTTATCTGGTGAAGTATGACGGATTTTCGTCTGTTGAGCGGCTGCACTCAACTGATTGCGGACTAGTCGGGACGAAATCAGATAATAGCAAAATGTCAGGTCAATTTTGCCGGCTTTGCACTTGACAAGGGCAACATCTTGACTTTGGATGTATTTCCCACTTTCCGGAATGCGGGCTGTAGTCCCAAGAAGTCCTATTGCTTGTTCAGTCAGAGGAGTGATAATGTCATCCTTTTCAAGAAGAAACTCCTCTCTGAACTCTCCTGTATAAAACAGATTGTCCTTTGAGGTATTCTCCTTGAAGCAGTTATTACGATAATCAAAATTTCCGCAAGTCAAGCGAATATATTCACCCTTTGTTGAGTAATACTCCCCGCATAAACTCGCTCCACGAGTCACATCTATTAACTCTCCTAATCTGAATTTCTTTAATAAACTCATATCAATACAGTTCCTTGACCTTAGACTCAATATGTTTTGGAGACCAAGCTATGGATTTTGTAGTCGGATTGAATTTCAAATGAATAGAATCCGTATCAGGAAGATCTTTCGCATCAAATTCAAAATATCTCGTAGTTGTACCATCTGAAAAAGACACGACTAATCGAGAGAAACTATTCTTGTCACCATATCTCACTCGGCGGTTGGTATTGCCACTGTCCTCGTGATAACTCAAATCAACTGTTTTAATATTCCCCATTGAACTATTCATTGAATTTAATACTATCCAACTGCATCATTATCTCCGCTTCAAGCCGGTGACTTTCTTCGAACTGCGCCGTAAGCTCAGCCTTGTAACCGGCCATCCTCTTATTGAACTCCTCTTCGGTAATATCCACATAGTCGATCTTTATGTCGAAGTACTGCCCGGCGGAAAGGGAATAGCCTTTCTCCTTGATTTCGTCATAGGTCACAGCAACGGAGAAATCATCGACGCTCTCCTTGTTCTGAAACACCTCCACAATCTTGTCCACCTCGAAATCCCTCAAGCGTCGTTTCTGATTATTGCCTTCCTTGTACTCCTCACCCAGCTTGCTCGCATCGATAAGGATGACCTTGTCTGAGCTTGCGCCTTTATCGAAAAAAAGTACAGAAACATTCGTTCCCGTGGTAGCGAATACATTAGACGGCATCGACACGCAGCCATAGACAATCCTTTCGTCCACAATCTTCTCCAGAATCCTTTTCTCCACCCCGCTCTTGGAAGTGATAAATCCCGTAGGAATGACAATCGCTCCTTTCCCCGTTGATTTCAGAGAATTGATGACATGCTGGATGAAACAGGTATAGATAGCCATCTTAGGCTTTGTCGGGTCTATCTTGGCTACCGCATTCGGAACTCCGGCCCAAAATCGGACTCCGTCAGATGCCAAGGTGTCCCTGTATTCTGGAAAATCAAGTTTGAATGGAGGGTTAGACACGATGAAATCGAACTTTTTCAACGTGCCGTCCGGATTTCGGTGCGATGGTTCAAGAAGGGTGTTTCCCTGCACTACATTGGGGAGCGAAGCTGCGAAGTTGTTAAGAATCAAGTTGAGACGGAGCATCTCACTGGATTTCTCGGAAATGTCCTGACTATAGATAGTACAGCGATCCTCCCCTATCTGGTGTGCAAGAGCCATAAGCAGGGTTCCCGTTCCAGCCGACGGATCGTAACAGGTCACTCCTCGCAGGTCTGCGTTGTCCCCAACAAGAAGCCTTGCCATTACTTGAGCGATAGCTCTCGGAGTGTAGTACTCGGCGTATTTCCCGCCTCCAGCATTGTTGAATCCCTTGAGTAAATGCTCGAACACTCTTGAGAAGAAATCATATTTTTCGGTAAAGACATCTTCGAAATTGAACGAAGCTACCTTGCGCATCAGCGACTTTGCGAACTCGTCTCGTTTCTGCG
>CAVBMN010000116.1:0-3365 GCA_963596515.1 bacterium | reverse complement strand
ATTTTTGCCATCACGGCATCCATATATTCGATGCTTTCTTTCGCCTCTGCCGTGTTTTGTGGTACGAAGCCCTTCTTTCGAAAGTATTCGCGGAACTGGTCAGCAAGAATCACATACTTGTCCTCTCCCTTGTCAAAGTTGACCTCAAATTCTGCCTGCACCTTATCGCAACGCTCACGGATGTCGTTCACGACTATTCTCATTTCCTCCGGGACACCTTTCCTAAACTCAAAATCAAGTTCGGAGAGAGCTATGTTGATAATGCCCGAAACATCAGCCATATGCTCGGTGTTTTCCATCAGATTAATGCGTTCGATACGGTGACTTACCTCCGAAATTAGAGTAGGAATGCCGACTACCGCCAACTTTTCAACCTTTGCCTTAAGTTCCTCGTCGCCGAATGCCCTAACCTGATTGATTATAGCCTTCGCGTCATTAAGAGTGGAACGGAGTGCATAGAGAGTGTCCTTGCTGCTGATTTCATCAAGTTCCTTGCGGAAATCCTCCGGATTCTCACAGGTGAAATTGAAAAGAATGTTCTTTATCTCCTTCATCTTGGAGATGACAGCCTCCTTGTCCTCGATAATCACGTTACCAACCGGAGCATCGACAGGAACATCGTTCGTGTCCACCGTGCGGTTCAATTCCCGTAGATAACGGTCGTTGGTGGTCTCAAAATTTTCCTTTATATCGACGAAATCAACTACATAGCCATATTTGAAGTCCTTGTATGGACGGTTGACCCTTGTAAGCGCCTGTAACAAGTCGTGTCCGTCAAGGCTTCTGCCGAGATATAGCTTTTTGAGCCTCGGCGCATCGAAACCTGTAAGAAGCATCTGGTTTACAATCAGCACATCTACTGACATCTGCTTCTTGAACTCATCGATATAGGCCTTTCGCTCAAGTTTGTCGCCTTCATCGTGCAGTATAAGAGAAGCCCTGAGAGGCTTCTTGGGAGAACTGTATGAAATCATAGGGTCTTCGAGCATCATCAGTTTTTCTTCCTGCTTCTTCTCGACATATAAAGACCGTGAGAATCTCTCCTGCCATAGACGATACATTTCTCTTGCCTGTGGATTGGTTCTGCAGACTATCATCGCTCCGATGCTTTCATCATCCTGTTCCTCTCGAAAACGGCGGAAGTCGGTGATTATGTAGTCGAGAAGAGCATTAATATAGTTTTCGTGCTCAAGAATCTTGTTCTTGTCAATGTCGCTCTTCTTGATTTCCACACCTCCGGCCAGCTTGTCCAATATGCTTTTAATCTTTTCCTTATAGACCGTTTCTATAGGCTCGCGCATCAACTTCAGGGTATATCCGTCAGAGATTGATTTGTCGTAGTAATATGTGTCGATGTAGTTGCCGAAAACGCGCCAGGACTCTCTTTCTTCCTTAAGAAGAGGCGTTCCTGTAAGAGCTATCTTCACTGCATCCTTATCAGCCTCAAGCAGGTTTGCAAGGAAACTCCCCTCCGGATTGTAGCCCCTATGCGCTTCGTCTATGAAGAACACCCTTTGAAGAGAGGTGCTGTAACTGTTGTCCAGCTGAATCTTTTCAGAGTCTTCCTTGAATTTCTGGATGTTGACGACCATTATCTCAGGCTTTCCCACACTGTTCTCCACAGGGTCGTTGTTTCTGAAATCATTCATCAATTCGTTCCTGCTGTTCGCAGTTCTTACTATCAGTCCCCTCGCTGCAAACTCATCGTTTGCCTGTTCCATAAGAGCGATGCGATCAACGATGAAATAGAATTTCACAGCAGTCTGCCTCCGGGCATAAAAATCTGTAAGGCTTCGCACGGAATAGTATGCGAGTGCGGTCTTGCCACTTCCTTGAGTATGCCAGATGATTCCACTTTTGATGCCAGCGGCTAATTTCCTCCTGATGGCCAAAGATGCGAACAGCTGCTGATAACGCATCACGTGCTTTTCCAAAGAAACCATCTTGCTGCCGTCTTCCTTTTCCATCGTCTTGTTCACGTAGGCAAATCCATATCGGATTAGAAACAGGAAACGCACCTTGCTCAACATCGATGTCAAAATCCTGTTGGTAGGAGTAGATGGCTCTTTATTAGTCTGATAGTCAGGAAGATTTTTGATGACAACACAGTTGCGATGCTTGAGAACCCTTTTCTCAAGTTCCTCTGAGACCTCTTCATAAGGATAAGAAGAGACAAAGGATTTGTCTGCCTCGCGAAAGACATTGAAGAAAGCCTTATCCTTTGAACCGCAGCAATAGAAAGCCCCTTGAATCGGAACACGGTTGTCGTTATCATATTCCTGATTGTTGGAGAAAATCATCAACTGCGTGATGTTGACAAAGCGTCTGAACGCCTTGTTGGACATCCTCTTGTTGATTCTGTCTCTTTCTGCAAGAATCCCGTCGTGATTATTCGGTTTCTTGACTTCAATGAAGGCAAGCGGAAGCCCATTCACAAAACAGGTTATGTCGGGACGGAAACTGTCACCAGCGTCAGAATTTTCACAGGTGAATTCCGTGGTAACGTGCCACTCGTTATTGTCCGCATTCTCGAAATCGACAAGTTTAAGACCACTGTTGGCAGAGAGTATGGCGTAGAACTCTTTGCCCAAATCATCATTCCGAAGCATTCCGACTATCTTGTCCAGAATCAGATGGCTTCCAGTCTCATCCAATTCGGGATTCAATCTCCTGAGCGAGCGAAGAAATATGTCGGTCAGAATGTTTGTGTCAGGATTATAATCCGCTATGTCATCGAGATAGGTGTACCCCAAACGACATAAGTGCAATGCCGCCGGCACTTGCACGCGAGTGTTTTCCGTAAAGCTGTTCATTTCCTGTCATCAATCTTGCCAATCGCAAATTTAGCAAATTTTACCGACATAGAAGACAATCACTTCTGATACCTCAAGATAACTATAACATATTAACGTAAATGACCTTAGAAACGCCTCACCGACCTGCACCTGATTACCCGTGAAGGCGGACGCAAAAACGGCATCCGGAAAATTCTCAACAAAGACTACGACAACTTCTTTGAACGGATATAAAGAATCTTATTTGCAAAACAAATCCGTTATGGACGTAAAGAACGAACACCGATGACTGTCACTGACATTTTGGGAGCTATGCTCACCTAATGATTATCTCATAATTGCCTGAAAGTTGACCCGACACATAAATTTGGCCACTCGGGGAGTTTTTCGTATATTAGTGACTTGTTATGCGCCACTGCCACGGAAAGGATATGCGGGAAGAGAGGCTAACGGCGCGTGAATGAGGAATGGGGATTGAATGAAATATTAATAACACAAATAATTAAAAAGTAAAGAACATTGTATGAAAGGACATCCTAAAGGACTGATTTCAGCGGCGCTGAGCAATAT